>CADEEX010000403.1 GCA_902826465.1 uncultured Acidobacteriota bacterium | reverse complement strand
ATCACCCTGCCGGCCTAGATCGGCGCGATGCTTGTCGCGTCAGTCATTCGGAACCTCGACGACGTGACCGGGGCGCTCGGCTTGTCGCAGCGGGTCATCGACGACATTGGCAGCGTCGCCCTATCGCTGTTCCTGGTGATGGCGCTCATGACGCTTCGTCTCTGGGAGCTGTCTGGCCTGGCGCTGCCGATGGTGGTGATCCTGTTCCTGCAGGTCTCGCTCATCGCCGTCGTCTGCTTCTGGCCGGTCTTTCCGTTCATGGGGCGCGACTACGACGCCGCGGTCATGAGTGGCGGCATGTGCGGCTTCATGCTCGGGACCACCGCCAACGCCATGGCCAACATGGAATCGCTGGTCGATCGCTATGGTCCGGCGCCACGGGCTTTTCTCGTCGTCCCCATGGTGGGCGCGTTCTTCATCGACTTCGTCAACGCGGTCATCATCACGGTGTGTCTGAACATATGGAGTTGACGCGACAGGCGGCCTGGGCGCTGCTCACCGAGTTCACGACAGGCGAGAGCCTGCTGAAGCATGCGCTCGGCGTTGAAGCGTCCGTGCGCGGCTACGCACGACAGTTCGGCGAGAACGAGGAAGAATGGGGCGTGGTGGCCCTGCTGCACGACTTCGATTACGAACGGTGGCCGAGCCTCGACGATCATCCGTTCCGCGGCTGCGAGATCCTCGAGGCGCGCGGCTACCCGGAGTGGGTGACCCGGGCCATTCTGTCCCACGCCGACTACAGCGGCGTCCCGCGCGACACGCTCCTGCACAAGACGCTGTTTGCCTGCGACGAGCTCTCCGGATTCGTCACTGCGGCGTCGCTGGTCCGGCCAAGCCGCAGCATTCTCGACCTGGAAGCCTCGTCAGTGATCAAGCGGATGAAGGACAAGGCGTTTGCGAAAGGCGTCAAGCGCGACGACCTCAAGGCGGGCGCGGAACTCCTCGGCCTGCCGCTCGACGTCCACATTACCAACGTGATCGGCTTCATGCGCCTCGAAGCGGACGCGCTCGGCCTTCGAGGAACGCTCTAGCGTTCCCGTCCGTATATCAGCACACGCATGGACGCCCAGTCATCGGTTGCGGCGCTCGACGACGTCACCGTGATCTACGGACGGCAGGCGGCGCTCAACGGCGTGTCCGTGTCCTTCGCACAAGGCGCGGTGGGCCTGCTGGGGCCGAACGGCGCTGGCAAGAGCACGATGATCAAGGCCCTGCTCGGTTTCGTGGTCCCCTCGCGCGGCCGCATGCACGTGCTTGGCGACGACGTCGCGACGTCGTCGCGGGAGATCCGTGCCAGGGTCGGCTACATGCCTGAAAGCGACGCGCACATCCCCGGCCTGAATGCGGTGTCGTTTGTGGCCTACTGCGGCGAACTCTCCGGCCTGCCGCCCGCCGACGCCATGCAGCGCGCCCACGAGGTGCTCTTCTATGTTGGGCTCGGGGAGGCCCGCTATCGCAATGTGGAAACCTACTCGACCGGCATGAAGCAGCGGATCAAGCTGGCGCAGGCGCTGGTGCACGATCCCGACCTGGTGCTGCTCGACGAGCCCACCAACGGCATGGACCCGAAGGGGCGCGAGGAGATGCTCGCGCTGATTCGCGACCTCGCCCGCAACAAGGGCGTCAACGTCATCGTGTCGTCGCACCTGCTGCCCGACATCGAGCTCACCTGCGATCGCATCGTCGTCATGGACAAGGGGCGCGTCGTCACCGAAGGACTGATCGAAGGGCTGAAGCAGCCGCATGGGCAGCTGTTCGAGCTCCGCGTCAAGGCGCCGTTGGGCCGCGAGGCGTTCGTCGCCGCACTCGGCGCGCAAGGGTTCGATTGTCAGCAGGGCGACGACGATGTGATGAAGGTGTTCGTGCCGGCGCCGCATGGGGCCAGGGAGCTGTTCGCGCTGGCCGCGTCGCACCAGGTGCAGGTGCGTCACCTCCGGCCCAGCGTGGCCACGCTCGAAGACGTGTTCGCCCAGGCGGTCGGAGGCGACTAGATGCCCATCCACGACCAGGGCTACCGGCGCTATGGCGGGACGCGGGCACCCTCCGGACGGGCGTGGTCGGTGATCGCGCGCGCCGGCATTCGCACCATGCTCGCCAAGCGTGCATTCGTGGCGCTGCTGCTGTTTGCCTGGCTGCCATTTCTCGTGCGCGCGGTCCAGATCTACGCCGCCACCAACCTGCCGCAGGCGCAGTTCCTCGCGGCCGATGCGCGCCTGTTCAGAGACTTCCTCGAGCAGCAGGGCGTGTTCCTGTTCTTCATCACCGTGTACGTCGGCTCCGGCCTCATTGCCAACGATCGCCGGGCCAATGCGCTCCAGATCTATCTGTCGAAGCCGATGACGCGGTTCGAGTACATCGTCGGCAAGTTTGCGGTGCTGGCGATCCTGCTGCTGTTCGTCACCTGGGTGCCGGCCATGCTGCTGCTCCTGGTGCAGATTGCGTTCTCGGGCAGCTTCAGCTTCTTTGTGGACAACCTGTTCCTGTTTCCCGCGATCACGCTGTTCTCGTTCGTCGAGGTGGCGGCGGTGTCGCTGATGATGCTGGCGCTGTCGTCGCTGTCGCGCAGCAGCCGGTATGTCGGCATCCTCTACGCGGTGCTCATGTTCTTCTCGGGCGCGATCTATCGGATGCTCTATGCGGTCACCGGCGATTCGCGCCTGGCGTTCGTCTCCCTGCCGTCCACGCTGGAGCAGCTCGGCGACGCGATCTTCCGGCTGCCACTGACCATGGACCTCCCGGTGTCTGGGGCGTTGCTGGTGATTGTGTTGCTGATGGTGGGATCGAGCTATGTGCTCCGCCAACGCGTGCGTGGCGTCGAGGTGGTGACATGAGCCTGATCGTCGCCACCCACCTGTCGAAGTGGTACGGCCAGGTGATTGGCCTGAACGATGTGTCGATTACCGTGCCGCCCGGCATCACCGGCCTGCTCGGCCCGAACGGGGCCGGCAAGTCGACGTTCATGAAACTGATCACCGGCCAGCTGGCGCCGAGCAAGGGCACCATTTCCGTGCTCGGCGAGCCGATCTGGCGTAATCCCGCCATGTATCACCGGATCGGCTTCTGCCCCGAGCAGGACTCGTTCTACGAGCGCATGACCGGACTCGAGTGGGTGCAGGCGCTCGTCAGCCTGAACGGCGTGACCGAGAGCGCCGCGACGGCCATGGCCCGTCGCGCGCTCGACATGGTCGACCTTGCGGATGCCGCCGACAAGAAGATTGGCGCCTACAGCAAGGGGATGCGACAGCGCGTCAAGATGGCTCAGGCGCTCGCGCACGACCCCGAGCTGGTGATTCTCGACGAGCCGCTCTCGGGGATGGATCCGCTGGCCCGCCGCAAGACCATCCGCATGATCAAGGACTGGGGCCGCGAAGGGCGCAGCGTTGTCGTGTCGAGCCACATCCTGCACGAGATCGAAGCGATGACCGCGAACATCCTGCTGATCAATCAGGGACGGATTCTGGCGGAGGGCGATGTCCATCAAATCCGCGACCTGATCGACGAGCACCCGCACAAGGTGTCGATCAAGGCGCAGGAGCCGCGGGCGCTGGCGCGCGAGTTCCTGAACGACGCGGGCGTGCTGAGCCTGACGCTCGAGGCCGGTGCCGTGGTGGTGCAGACGGCGCGTCCCGACGCGTTCTACGCCCGGCTGACGGCCATGGCGGCCTCGGGAGAATTCGGCGTCATCGACGAAGTGACTTCGCCTGACGACAACCTGCAGGCCGTGTTTCAGTATCTGGTGAAGTGATGACGCCCACGGCCGCACGCACGCCACCGACCTTCCTGGCCTCGTCGCTCAAGATCTTCGACCTGTCGTTCAGCCAGATGCTCTGGTCGCGTCGTTCCGTCTTCCTGGCCCTCCTCGTCGGTGGACCGATGCTGCTGGCGCTGACCATCCGGATCATCGGGCTCATGTTCCCCGCCTCAGGGCTGCGGATGAACGGGGCGTCGCTCGGCGGGCCGGTGATTTTCGGGATGCTGATGTGGCTGGTGTACATCCGCTTCATCATCCCGGTGCTGGGCGTCTTTTACGGCACGTCGCTCATTGCCGACGAGGTCGAAGACAAGACCATTACCTACCTCTTCACGCGTCCGATTCCGCGCGGCGCGGTGCTGGTGGGGAAGTTCCTCGCCTACCTGGCGTGCACGATTCTGCTCATCCTGCCGTCGGTGGTGGTGGTCTACTTCCTGGTGGTGCCGATTGGCGGAGGAAGTATCGGTGCCAGCTTTCCGCTGCTGCTCGCCGATCTGGGGATGCTGGCGGTTGGCCTGGCGTCCTATGGCGCCCTCTTCTCGCTCGTCGGCGCGCGCCTCAAGC
>CADEEX010000402.1 GCA_902826465.1 uncultured Acidobacteriota bacterium | reverse complement strand
AGCGGTTGTTCGGGCAGTCGAGCTGCACCTCGAACCCGTTCGGGTAGCCGGCCTCGGCCATCAGCTTGCGTGCGGCGGCCACGTCGAACGGCAGGCGCTGCTCGAGCGCGGGGTCGCCATAGGCACCCAGCGGCGACGGCGTCAGCCCGCCGCTGGGCACCGCGAGGCCGTTCATCAGCTTGGTGCGCAGCGTCTCGAAATCGTGGATCAGAAAATCGTAGGTTGCAGGATTCGGCTTCGAATCAAGATACTGCGACACCATCTCCGCAACCTGCGCGAAGAACTGTGGTGAATGAGCATTCGGCGAGCATGTGCCATCGGCGCGGTCGAGCCGACGAATGCCGTTGTGTTCTGGATCGATGTGGTAGAGCTCGTGGACGACGGTGTCGAGCTTGGCGATCCAGCAGTCGGTCGCGCGCCGGTAGAAACGCTCCTTCCGCGAGCGGCGAAGGGCCTGGTCGCAGAAACGCGGCAGCGAGAACGAAATCAGGTAGCGCACCTGTCGATCGCGAATGGTGACCGCCGGCGACTTGGCCACGAACCACTCGGAACGTCGCGTAATCTGTCCCGTCACACGGTCGCGCCAGAAGTAGTAGCCGGGCTCACTGGCAGGAAGGCTCAGACTGTGGCAGGTCGCCACCGGCCCCGAGTGACCCGACTTGCCAAAACGCGCAAACACCAGCACGTCTCGCATGTCGATGAACGACAGCGTCGGCACACGCGCAACGATATCCTGCATCAACACGGTGAGGCGTCCGGTGTAGTCGATCATCGACGGTCCGAGATCGTTATCGGCCGGACGGTGCAGAGCCGCGAGAGCGGAACCACATGGACGCGGAGTTCCTCGTGCGAGAGGGGCATCGACGCAGCGGCGGAGGTCGGAGGGAGCAGGCGCGAAATCGTAACGGAACATGAAATGCCGACGCAAGCTGAGCCGACTTCAGCGCGCTGACAGAATGTCTTCGGGTGCGTCCACCACGCCCATCCTTCTGAGGATGAGCTGCTGCCGTCTCAACAACCGCGCAGTCGGCCTTGCAGGATTGAGCACACGGGGATTGATGATGGCGCCCGCCAGCAACGCCGATTGGGACGCATCGAGTGCCGACGCTGGCACGCCAAAGTAGGTGCGCGCGGCAGCGTCGATGCCGTAGATGCCATCGCCCCATTCGATCACATTGAGGTACAGCTCGAGAATGCGGGTTTTCGTCAGCGCGACTTCCATTCGGCGCGCCACGATGAGTTCGCGCAGTTTTCGCACCGGATTACGTGACGGCGACAAATACAGATTCTTTGCCAGCTGCTGCGTGATCGTACTGGCGCCGCGCAGTAACTGTCCCCGCGCCCAGTCGAGCTCAAGCGACTTCTGCAGTTCGTCATAGTCGACACCATCGTGTTGCCAGAACGCGGCATCTTCGGCCACCAGCACCGCCCGCTTCAGCGCCGGTGAAATGCGCGGATAGGTGACCCATCGCTGAACCCGCCGAGGCTCTTTGCCCTGTGCGCGCGCTTCATGAGCGCGCAGCTCGATGAACGCCGTCGTCGGCGGATTCGTCCGCGACAGGCCGCGCACATCCGGGAACGTCAGATAGGCGTAGGTCACTCCAGCAAACACCAGTGCCGGTACCGCGATCAGGCAGCGTGCGGCGATTGCCGCCGGTCTACGCGTGGAGCGTCCGCTTCTGACTGGCAAGCGCGCGCTCCAACGCACCAAGCAACAACACCACGAGTCGCGGCGAAGAGCTGGCGCCCATCAGACCCACGCGCCAGATCTGGCCCGCCAGCGGTCCCAATCCCGCGCCGATTTCGATATTGAACTCCTCGAGCAACTGCTTGCGGACCAGCGCCTCGTCGATCGCCTGCGGCACCCGTACGGCGTTCAGGGTCCAGAGCCGTTCTCCCTCGGGTGGCAACACACCAAGGTGACAGGCATGGAGGCCTTCGAGGAACAGGTGGTGATTGCGCTCGTGGCGAGTCCACCGCGCCTCGAGCCCTTCCTCCTCGATGATCGCCAGCGCCTCGTCAAGGGCATAGACCAGCACGGATGACATGGTGTGGTGGTATTTCCGCCGCAGCCAGTAGTCTTCGAGCAGGTGCAGATCCAGGTAGAAGCTTCGGCACTTCACGCGCTTCTCGAGCGCACGCGGGCCGAACACGACCGGCGCCAGCCCGGACGGGGCACCCAGACACTTCTGCGTGCAGCTGTAGCAGGCGTCGATACCCCAGGCACCAACGTCGAGCGGATGGCCGCCGAGCGAGGTCACCGCGTCGACCAGGACCAGGGCACCGTGCTCGCGCGCGACCGCCGCCAACGCCTCGATCGGGTTCAGTACCCCGGTCGACGTTTCGGCGTGAACAATGCCGACGACATCGGCTTTCACCGTTGCCAGCAATCGACGCAGCGCGTCCGGATCACAGGCGCGGCCCCACTCCACGTCGAGCCGGGTCACCGTGGCCCCATAACGCTCGCACATCTGCGCCAGTCGATCACCGAAGTACCCGGACACCACCACAACCGCCTGCGTCCCAGGCTGCACCAGATTCGCGACCACCGTCTCCATCCCGGAGGTGCCGGTACCGGATACGGCGAAGGCGAACGACCCCTCGGCCGCTCGAAAGACTCGGCCGAGACGTGCGCGAATGTCGTCGAGCAGACGGATGAACAGCGGGTCGAGATGGCTCAGCGTCGGCGAGGCCATCGCCCGCATCACTCGCGGAGCCGTCATGCTTGGACCAGGCCCAAGCAGAATGCGATCGACGTCTGGGAGCAAGCTCATGCGTTCACTTCCCTGAAAGAGTTGAGTGCGTCTCGAATGACCGCGATCGCGTCTGCCGTCGCGGGGGCAAGGGGTTGGCGCGGCAGGCCAACGTCAACGCCGATCTCTCGGCAGGCGGCCTTCAACCCGGGCACACCGTAGGTGGTCGAGATCAAGCGCGCCACAGGCAGCAGCCGACGTTGGAGGTCGCGTGCGTCGGCGACACGCCCCGCCTGCGTCATCGCGTAGAGCTCGACGCAGGCGTCAGGGAGCAGTCCCGCAAGCGCCAGAATTCCACCCACTGCCCCGGCACTCAACGCCGCAAAGAATGTCGAGGCCGATCCTGCCAGCACGCTGAATCCTGACGGCGTCATGGTCACAAAATCTGAGATCTGCGCCAGGTCGCTTCCCGATTCCTTGATGCCGACGATATTGGGATGGGTAGCGAGCGTGGCGACAGTGGCCGGTGACAAGTTGACGCCCGTGAATGCCGCGAAATTGTACAGAAGCACCGGTACAGGTGAGGCGTCCGCAACCGCGCGATAGTGCCTCAGGAATGCGTCGCCGGTCATCTGCGACTTGAACAACCCCGGCGTGCGCACCAGCACCGCGTCGGCGCCGAGCACCGCCGCGCGCCTGGCGTTGCGGATCGTCGCGACCGTCGATTCCCGACCGACGCCGACGATCAGTGGGCGGTGGCGCGGGATGCACGCACGTGCTTCCCCGACAATCGCCTCCGCTTCGTCATCGTCGATGAGTCCTGCCTCACCGTTTGAACCAAGGACGACGAATCCCGTCAGCGGCGTCGCCACCCAATGCGTGAGCGCAGTGCGCCAGCGCGCGAGGTCGACGCCGTCGCGATCGTCAAACGGCGTCGGGAGCGGGGCAAACACCCCGTCGAACGTCATCGGATGATTGTATGGCGATCTGCGACAGTCAGATCGTCAGCGTTGACTCCGGCGTGCGCGCACTGCGGGTCGTGCCGTGCAGCGCCAGAAGCAGCAGAAACATCGCGGCGGCAGGGCTGAGGAGCCAGGGAAAATCGGTGAGGGCGCGGGCAGTGGTCGCTTCGCGCAACATCGTGCCCCAGGTTGCGGTGGGATCGGGAAAGCCCAGTCCGACGTACGAGAACGTGGCTTCAGCAATGACGAAGGCAGGAATCAACAGCGTCAACTGCGACAACAGGAAACCGCGCGTCGCGGGGACCAGATGCACGGCCAGCACACGCCACGGGCCGGCGCCGAGCGCCCTCGCCGCAGCCACGTATTCACGCTCGCGCTCGACGCGCACGATGCCACGCACGCCTCTGGCGACGATCGGGCATCCCATGAACGCAAACAGTCCAGTGAGCAGGGCGAAGACACCGGCGTGCGACAAGACCGGGGGCAACAACGCCCGCAGCATGAGCGCGACGTAGATCGGCGGCAGCATCAGCAGGACGTCTGACGTGCGCATCAATCCATCGTCGATGAGTCCGCCGCGGTATCCTGCGTACGCGCCGACGACAGCGCCGACGAGGAGTGCGCCCAACGCCGACGCCAGCGACACGCCCACCGAGGTCCTGGCTCCGAACAGCAGCCGGCTGAAGACAC
>CADEEX010000401.1 GCA_902826465.1 uncultured Acidobacteriota bacterium | reverse complement strand
CACGCCCTGATCGCGCAGGATCGTGGACGCGCGTTCACCGTTGACGCCAATCAGGTCGGGCATGACGTAGTAGTGCGACTGCTCGCCGCGATTGACCAGCAGCGCCACCGTGGCGCCGGCCGTGTTCCCGGGAGGATCCTGCGCCACGACGACATCGGACCCGAACGATTCCGATCGAATCTCTGAGACCGTGCCGAGCCCGAACCCTTCCTGGGTGAGCCGCATCTGGGCCGCGCGTTCGGTCTGGCCGCTCAGAATCGGGACGTAGGCGGCGCGCGTGCCGGCACTGAGCCACACGCGGACGCTGCGTTGCGGCCGCGTGGTGGTCCCGGCGGGCGGGTCCTGCGTCAAGACGCGTCCAGCCGGCACGTGGGCATCGAGCCGCCGCGCGTCGTCGAGCTTGATGGCGAGGCCGAGATCGGCCGCGAGTGCCGAGGCTTCATTGGCGGTGCGATTGGTGAAGTCGGGCACCTGTATTTCGCGGGCGCGTAACGCCACGCGCATGGACAGCGCCGTGGCGACGACGTAGGTGGCGATCAGGGCACCGAGAAGGACGAGGAATTTCCCGGCGCTCCAGACGCGCCGTCGCAAGGCCATGCGGTCGGGATCGTACTACAACTGGTGTACGCGCTCGAAGACGGCGCCGAAGAACCCTTCGAGTGCATGCTGATGCGCGGTGGTGCGCAGGTGTCCCCGGGCATCGACCACGTCGGCCAGCACGGGATCGATGGCGGCAGCGTTCACGGCACGGAAGTCGGGTCGGCTGGCCAGGAAGGCGTCGGCGACTGCTTCGTTCTCTTCGGGCTCGGTGGAACAGGTGGCGTAGATCAGTCGTCCGCCTGGCGCCACCGCGTGTGCGGCATGGTCGAGCATCTGCCGCTGCGCTTCGGCCAGGCGCGGCAGGTCGGCTTCCACGCGCTTCCACTTGATGTCCGGGTCGCGGCGGAGGGTGCCGAGTCCGGAGCAGGGGGCGTCCACGAACACGGTCTGAAACACCTCACCGAAGGGCAGTGGCGACATCAGATCGGCCTGCAGCAGGCGGACGTTGTCGGCGCCGCTCGTTCGCACCGTGGTCGAGAGCAGCGACATCCGCTTCTCACGCACGTCGCAGGCGACCACGATGCCGCGGCCCGCGCGTTTCATGATCGCGGCGATGGCCGTCGTCTTCCCGCCAGGGGCGGCGCAGGTATCGAGGACGAACGCGCCGGGATTGATGCCGACCAGGCGCGTGACCAGCTGTGACGCTTCGTCCTGTACGACGAACGATCCGTCCTCGAGGTCGGCGCTTCGCATGGCCGCGCCCATGTCGACCACGAGCGCATCGGGCGCATAACGTCCGCGCGCGGCAGTCACGTCCTGGTCGATCAGCCGCTGCTGCAACGTGGCGACGTCGGTCTTCAGTGTGTTGGCCCGCAGTGTCAGCGGGGCCGATGCGTTGTTGAATCGCATCCATTGCTCGGCCACCTCGAACCCCACGCGATCGACCCAGCGCTCGGCGATCCACCGTGGATGCGACCACGTGGTCGTCAGATACTCGAGCAGTTGCTCGCGGTCAGCATCCGCGGCCGGGTGCGGCGGCACTGGGAGAGTCTGCCCCGCCCGCGAGATTGCCCGCAGCACGGCGTTCACGAAGCCGGCGGCGCTCACTTTCCTGAACCGCTTCGTCATCTTCACCGCATCGTCGACCACGGCCGAGGCCGGGACGCGGGTGAGATGCAGGATCTGGTAGGCGCCGATGCGGAGGATGTTCAATACCTCGGGGTCGATCTTCTCGGCGCGGCGCTTGGCGAAGTGCGCGATGACATGGTCGAGCATCAGCAACCATCGCTGCACGCCCGACGCGATCTCCGACGCCAGGGCGCGGTCGCGATCGTCCTTCAACGAGGCCCTGGCTTGTGCGGTGGCGGTTGCCAGATCGGTGCGTCCACCATCGAGGGCGCGAAGGATTTCGTAGGCGGCGAGCCTGGCCGGCGCGATCATGGCGCGGGGCTGAAGCGATCGCCAGCGCTGAGGCGCTGTCCTGCAAGGAAGTCGCGGGCCTTAAGGACCCGCTTTCCCTCGGCCTGCAGTTCGGTGAGCGTCAACGTTCCTGCGCCGGTGGCGACGACGATGCCATCCGGGTCGATGCGCACGATCTGTCCAGGAGCCTCGCCGTGAGCGTCGAGCGGCTCGGCGGAACCGACCGCGCTCTTCCACACGATCACGCGCCGTCCCTGTATGAACGAGTAGGCGTGCGGCCACGGATAGAGCCCGCGAATCTGATTGTGAAGGTCGATGGCCGACCGTTCCCACTGCATCACGCCGTCGTCCTTCGTCAGGCGATGCGCGTAGGTGGAGGCGGCGTCGTCCTGCGGTGTCTCCTCGATTGGGCCATGAGACAGGCGATTGAGCGTGTCGACCAGCAGCACCGCGCCCATGTCTGCCAGATCGCGTTCCACCAGATCGCTCGTGTCATCGATCGCGATCGGGCGTGCAACGGTCGCCATCATCGCCCCCGCGTCGAGCGCCTTCACCACGCGCATGATGGTGACGCCGGTGACCGTGTCGCCGGCCATGACGGCGCGGTGAATGGGCGCCGCGCCGCGGTGGCGGGGCAGGAGCGACGCGTGGACGTTGATCATGCCGAGCCGCGGCGTCGCCAGCACCGCGTCGGTCAGAATCTTGCCGTAGGCAGCGACGACGCCGATGTCGGCCTGGAGGTGCGCCAGCGCGGCGACCACGGCCGGATCTTTCAGCGTGGTCGGCTGCAGCACGGCAAGCCCCGCCGCCAGCGCCCGAGCCTTGACGGGCGCATCGGTGACGGCCTGACCGCGTCCGCGCGGGCGATCGGGCTGCGTCACCACACCGACGACCTCGTGCCGTGACGACAACAGGTGATCAAGGGTTGGTACGGCAAACTGCGGCGTTCCGAAGAACACCACCCGCAACGCGTCGCTTACCATTTGCCGCTGCGCGACAGCTTCCTGATCTTGCGCACGATCATGTCGCGCTTGATGCCGCGCAACCGGTCGACGAACAGGGTGCCGTCAAGATGATCCATCTCGTGCTGAAAGGCGCGCGCCAGCAGGTCGGTGCCCTCGTGCTGGACGGCAACCCCTTCACGGTTCAGGCCCTTGACGACCGCGCGCTGCGGCCGCACCACCGTGGCGTTGAAGCCAGGAACGCTCAGGCATCCCTCTTCTTCGAGTTGCATGCCGTCGCGTGAGACGAACTCGGGGTTGATCATGACGAGCAGGCCATGCGGATCGCGCCCGACCGAGAGGTCGATCACGAAGATCCGCAACGGCACGCCGATTTGCGGAGCGGCGAGACCGATGCCAGGCGCGGCGTACATCGTTTCGATCATGTCGTCGATCAGGGTCTGCAGCTCGGGCGACCCGAGCCGTGCCGGGTCGACCGGTTGGGCGGCCTCGCGCAAGACGCTGCGGCCGAGGCGGACGATCGGAAGAATGGCCATGTTTCGCTCCTCGCGGCGATTCTACGCTCGCTGCTGGCGGTCTTGGTTCGACAATCCCGCGATCACGTCGCCGGCTGCGTGAAATCCTCGCCGGGATTGATGAAGCGATTCTTCTCCCAGGCGTACTGGCGATCGTGCAGCTCGCGGTAACGCCCGCCCAAGGCGAAAAGCTCCTCGTGGCTGCCGCGTTCGACAATTTGGCCGCCCTCGAGCACCAAAATCAAATCGGCGCTCCTGATCGTCGACAGCCGGTGGGCGATCACGAAAGTCGTGCGCCCCTGGCGGAGATTGTTGAGGCCGTCTTGAATCAAGGCTTCCGACTCGCTGTCGAGGCTCGAGGTCGCCTCGTCGAGGATCAGAATCGTCGGATTGGCCAAGATCGCTCGGGCGATCGCGATGCGCTGGCGTTGGCCGCCTGAGACTTTGACGCCGCGCTCGCCGACGATCGAGTCGTAGCCGTCGGGAAACTCGCGGACGAAGGCATCGCAATGGGCGATGCGACCAGCCTCGAGAATCTCCGCTTTCGTGGCCGCAGGATTGCCGTAAGCGATGTTGTCGGCGACCGTGCCGTCGAAAAGGAAATTGTCCTGGAGCACGATGCCCAAATGGCGACGGTAATCGTGCAGGCGGATCGACTGGAGGTCGTGGCCGTCGATCAAGAGGCGACCACTGGTCGGCCGATTGAAGGCCATGACCAAGCTGATCGTCGTGCTTTTTCCAGAACCCGAAGATCCCACCAACGCAGTCGTGGTCCCGGCCTTGGCCTCGAATGAGACGCCGCGCAGCACGGGACTTTCGGCTTGGTATTCGAAATGCACGTCTTCGAAGGCGACATCACCTTTGATCGACTCGAGCGCCTTCCGTTCTTTGTCCTGCTCGTCCTCGGTCGCCA
>CADEEX010000400.1 GCA_902826465.1 uncultured Acidobacteriota bacterium | reverse complement strand
GAACAGCGTGGTCTTGCCGGCGCCGTTCGGGCCGATGACGCCGACGATGCCGCCGCGCGGCAGCGTGAAGTTCAGTCCGTCGATCAGCAGGTTATCGCCGTAGCCTTTGCGCAGATCGCGGGCTTCGACGACGATGTCACCGAGGCGTGGGCCGGGAGTGATGTAGATTTCGGCCGTGTCGATCTTCTGGGCCGAATCTTCGCGCAGCAGGTCTTCGTACGCGTTCAATCGCGCCTTGCCCTTGGCCTGGCGGGCGCGCGGCGACATGCGGATCCACTCGAGCTCGCGCTCGAGGGTGCGCTGGCGCTTCGTCTCAGCTCTCTCTTCCTGAGCCAGACGCCCCTGCTTCTGCTCGAGCCACGACGAGTAGTTGCCTTCCCAGGGGATGCCACGGCCGCGGTCGAGTTCAAGGATCCAGCCTGCGACGTTGTCGAGGAAGTAGCGGTCGTGCGTCACCGCCACCACGGTGCCCGCGTAGTCCTCGAGGAAGCGCTCGAGCCACGCGACCGACTCCGCGTCGAGATGGTTGGTCGGTTCGTCGAGCAGCAGCAGGTCTGGCGACTGCAGCAGCAGGCGGCAGAGCGCCACGCGGCGCCGCTCACCGCCCGACAGCAGCGTGACATCGGCGTCCGGTGGCGGCAGACGCAGTGCGTCCATCGCCAGCTCGAGTCGCGAGTCGAGGTCCCACGCGTTGGCGGCGTCGATCTTGTCCTGGATCTTCGACTGCTCGTCGAGGACCTTGTCCATCTCCTCTGGCGTCAGCTCTTCGCCGAGCTTCTCGTTGACCTCGTCGTAGCGCGTGAGCAGCGCCTTCAGAGGGGCCACTCCCTCTTCGACATTGCCGCGCACCGTCTTCGAGGCGTTGAGCTTCGGCTCCTGGTGGAGGAATCCGATCGAAGTGCCCGGGCCGGGAAACGCTTCGCCGATGAAGCTCTGGTCCTCGCCAGACATGATCTTGAGGAGCGAACTCTTGCCCGATCCATTCAGACCGAGGACGCCAATCTTGGCGCCGAAGTAGAACGACAGCCAGATGTCATCAAGGACGCGCGCATCGGGAGGATAGACCTTCCCGAGGCCTTTCATGGTGTAGATGAACTGGGGCATGCGGATGACGTGAAATGCTGAATGGCGATTGTTGATTGCTGAGTGACTGAGCGTCTCTGCTCGCCGATGCTTCGACGGCGGGCCCTATTTCGTCCACAGCGTACAATCATCGTCACTGCGAGCGCAATCAGGCAGTCTCTCGCTGTCGGTGTCCCCTGCGTGCGGACGCGGCAATCGGCAATCACTTTCAGCAATCGGCATTCCGCAATACGCGATGTCTGTCCGCCGCATCATTCACGTGGACATGGACGCGTTCTACGCGTCGGTCGAGCAGCGCGACGACCCGTCGCTCCGCGGCAAGCCGCTCGTGGTTGGCGGACAACCCGACAAACGGGGCGTCGTGGCGGCAGCCAGCTACGAGGCGCGCGCCTTCGGTGTCCACTCGGCGATGTCGATGGCCAAGGCCGTACGGCTCTGCCCCTCGCTCGTCATCGTTCGTCCCGATATGGCCCGCTACAAGGGTGCCTCGACGGCCGTGTTCAGCATCTTCCGCGAAGTCACGCCGCTCGTTGAACCGCTCTCACTCGACGAGGCGTATCTCGATGTCACCGAGAACGCGTGGCAGGAGCCGCTGGCGACGAAGGTGGCCCGACGGTTGAAAGACCGGATTCGGGAGACGACCGGGCTTACCGCCTCCGCTGGCGTAGCGCCGAACAAGTTTCTGGCCAAGGTCGCGTCGGGATGGAGGAAGCCCGACGGACTCACCGTGATCAGCCCGGAGCGTGTGGAGCCGTTTCTGCACCAGCTGCCCGTGGACGCACTGTGGGGGGTTGGGCCGGTCACGGCGCGGAAACTTCGCGCACATGGCATCGACAAACTGGTCGACGTACGCCGCGTCCCGACGCCGACGCTGCACGACATCGTCGGCAGCCTGGCAGACTGGCTTCAGCGACTCGCGCACGGGCAGGACGATCGCCCAGTGGAGCCGAACCGCACCTCGAAGTCGGCGGGCTCGGAGAACACCTTCGCGGAAGATCTGACCGACCTCGACCGCATCCGTGAGGAGGTTGCCGACATGGCCGCCGAGGTCGCCGACTGGCTTGCGAGAAAGAGCTGGCAGGCCCGTACGGTCACGCTGAAAGTGCGCTACGACGACTTCACGACGATCACGCGGAGCCACTCGGCCCCGCCAACGCGAGCCTGCGAAGCCATCGTGGCGCGCGCAGTACAATTGCTGGCCAGAACGGACGCCGGACGACGACCGGTGCGGTTGCTCGGGGTCAGCGTTCACAACTTCTGCGACGACAGCGACACCGCCACGCTCGGGCACTCGCGACTCCCCTTCGATGCCGAACAGCCGGCCGAATGAGCGGATACGGCGCCGAGTCAGGGAAACGGATCACGGACCATGTTGAAGGGCACACGCGACGGCATCTTGCGGCGGATTCAGCCGATGAGTATTCACGGACAGATTTCGTGGGATGTCTTCTTTGCTGATGTCGAGGACCCGGACGGGCAATTGCACCTGGCCCGCATCGGTCCTGAAGCGGTGTCGAAGCATCTCGAGCCCGGCGACCGGATTCAGGTCGAGTATCTGGTGGGTGTGCCGGTGAAGATCACCCGCGTCGTCAATCCTGGCTGACGATCTTCACGCCCCGCAGTTCGATCCGGTTGATCGGCGTCTCGCCGGTCCGCGGCGTGGCCTCGATGGTGTCCACGACCGACATGCCGCCGGTCACGCGTCCGAACGCCGTGTAGACGCCGTCGAGCGCGGTTGACGTCCCGACACAGATGAAGAACGACGTCTGGGCGCTGTTCGGGTCGTCGCCCCGCGCCATGGAGACAATCCCCTTCACGTGTTTCGTGTCGTTGAACTCGGGCGCCAGATTTCTGACGAGCCGCTGCTGCTTCTCGGTGAGTGGTGCTTCCTTCGACGCCAGCGCGCCCGTCTGGATCACGAAGCCAGGCGCCACACGGTGGAACGCCATCTGGTTGTAGACGCCGGCAGCCGCCAGACGCATGAACTGACGCACCGTTTCCGGCGCCTTGTCGGCGAAGAATTCGACGACGATCTCGCCAGCGCTCGTGTCGAGCACCGCGTGGTAGATGGCCAGTTGCGCGGCGGTTTCCGTCACATACGGTTCCGGCGGCGTCTCGCGAATCGTCACCTTGCGGATTTCGACCCGTTCGGTGGCCACCCCTGACGCGTCGACCGGCGTCTGCGAGATCTTGACGAGCGCCTCCATACCGTCCGACACGTGCCCGAACACCGTGTACTGGTTGTCGAGCGCAGGCTGATCGGCCAGCACCACGAAGAACTGGGCGCCGGCGCTGTCCGGCCGCCCCGGCACCATCACCGCCGCCACTGACCCGCGCGTCATCTTCGGTGCGCGCGGTTCGGCTTTCACCGCGTTCAGTCCGCCGGTGCCAAACGCCGCGGCTTTCGCGGGATCTTTCGACAGGGGATCGCCTCCCTGCACCATCCCCATGCGGACGACCCGGTGAAATGTGGTGCCGTCGTAGGTGCCCTCCTGCGCCAGCTTCGTGAAGTGGGCCACCTGATTTGGCGCGGCGACCGGGTCGAGGTCGAGGACGAATGTGCCGGCGCTGGTGTCGACGACCGCCTGCATCGGGGCCTGCGCCCGGGCTGGCCGTGCGGCGATGACACACATCACGGCGAGCGCGAGCACGATCAGGCGTCGACAGTTACGCATACATCCCTCAAGCCGGCGCGTCGATGATGCGCGACGCGTGCCGGATGTAATGGAAGCTCGAGATCAGGGTGATCGCCAGCGAGGCCCAGATGAAGCCGTCGACGATCACCGAGTGGTAACCGAGATAGTTGAAGAACATGGCGGCGACCGCCGTCAGCATGTAGATGGCCGTCGCAATCTTGCCGTAGACCGACGGCTTGAACGTCCGGCGGCCGATCGCCAGGTTGACGATGGCCACCGTGGCCACAATCACGACGTCCCTCGTAATAATCGTGACCGTGAGCCAGATCGGCAGCCGGTTCGCCAGACCCAGCCCCGGCATCGTCAGCACCACGAACGTGCTGACCGCGAGCATCTTGTCGGCCATGGGATCGAGCCAGGCGCCGAGGGTGCTCTTCTGGCCGGTGCGCCTGGCAATGAGTCCGTCGAATGCATCGGTCAGGCCGGCGATGGCAAACACGATCAGCGCGGAACCGAGATAGCTGTACACCACCAGCACCACGAACGCCGGAATCAACAGCATCCGCAGCAGTGTCAACTGGTTGGCGAGCGTCAGGGCATTCACGGGCAGGTCACCGGGCGCCCGACAGGGCGAGCACTCTGACGACGGCGTCGGTG
>CADEEX010000399.1 GCA_902826465.1 uncultured Acidobacteriota bacterium | reverse complement strand
TCAGGTTGACGCGCGTATGCAGACGTCCGGCGGTGTCGACCAGGACCGGGTCGCAGCCTTTGGCCTTGGCCGACGTGATCGCATCGAAGACGACGGCTGCCGGGTCGGCACCTTCGCGGGCGCGTACGAACTCGACGCCGGCGCGCGTTGCCCACACTTCCAGCTGCTCGACCGCCGCGGCGCGAAACGTGTCGGCGGCGCAGATCATCGGCCGCTTGCCCTGGGTGACGAGCAGCTTCGCCAGCTTGCCGACCGTCGTTGTCTTCCCGGTGCCATTGACGCCGACGATCAAGGTGACCCGCGGAACAGTCGTCACCGCGGGCGGCGGTGGCACGGCGTCGAACATGGCGCGAATCTCCTGTTTGACGAGATCGCGCAGGCTGCCGCTGTGGCCTGAACGCTTCTTGACCGCGGCGATGATGCGCTCAGTCGCCGGGACGCCGATGTCTGCCGAGATCAGCAGTTCTTCGAGCGCCTCCAGCGTCTCGACGTCGACGGCGCGGCTGCGCCGTTCCGGCGCGTCGGCCCGGCGAACGATGTCTTCAAAGCGTTCGACGATCTGCTGCTTGGTGCGTGACAGGCTGTCGCGAATGCGTCCAAACACTCCCATCAGTTGACGGCCTCCATCTCGGTACGCTGTGGCCGAAGCATCAAGGCTTCCACCGCTGAACGCACGTCCGAGCGTCCTTCGAGTACAGCCGCCATCTGCGTCGCAATCGGGAGCTCCACCTGATACCTGGCACCGAGCGCCAGCGCCGCCGACGTCGTGTTGACGCCCTCGGCCACCATCTTCATCCCCGACAACACCTGCGCCAGCGAACGGCCACGCGCCAGTTCGAGGCCGACATGGCGGTTCCGGCTCAACGATCCGGTACACGTCAGCACCAGGTCGCCCAGGCCACTGAGGCCAGCCGGCGTCTCCGGGCGTCCGCCGGCGGCGCGCGTCAATCGCGAAATCTCCGCCAGTCCTCGTGTGATGAGCGCGGCCTGTGCGTTGTGCCCCAGTCCCAGCCCCTCGACGACACCGGCGGCAATGGCAATCACGTTCTTCAGTGCGCCAGCAAGCTCGACGCCGACGACGTCCGACGAGCCGTAGAGCCGGAACGTCGGGCCGCGAAACTGCGCCTGCACATCGATGGTCGCCGTGTCACTCGCCGAGGCCGCCAGCACCGCGGTCGGCTGCTGTTGCGCCACTTCCAGCGCGAAGCTCGGTCCCGAGAGCACGACGATCGGATGGTCGGCGCCGACTTCTTCGGCGATCACCTCGGACATGCGCAGCAGCGTGCCGGCCTCGAGCCCCTTGATGGCGCTGACGACCGTGGCGTGCGCCTTCATCTCGGCGCGCGCCGCCGACATCACCGCACGACAGCCGTGGGACGGCACCGCTGCCACGACAAGGTCCACGTCGCGCAGCGCATCGGCCAACGAAGGCGTCGGCACGATCGAGTCAGGGAGCAGGATCTCCGGGAGATAGGCGCGGTTGACACGTTCCATCGTCAGGACACGGGCGAGCCCCTCATCGCGCGCCCACAGTGGGACCTGATGTCCGATGCGAGCCAGATGCACGGCCAACGCTGTGCCCCAACTGCCGGCGCCGAGCACCGCCACGCGCGACATCAGGCTCTGGCTCCGAGTCGTCGCTCAGTACCACCCCAGACGCGCGCCAGGTTCGATCGGTGCCGGAACACCACCAGCGACGCAGCCGCCGACGCGGCGCACACCACCGGCATCGAGCTGTGAAGGGCCACCGCGAGCGCCGGTAAGGCCACGGAACCGACGACAGAGCCGAGGGAGACGTACCGCGTCAACCACACGCTGATCAGAAATGAGATAGCCGCCGCGACGAGCGGAATCGGCGCCAGCATCCCGAAGACGCCACACGAGGTGGCCACGCCCTTGCCGCCACGGAATCGCAACCAGACTGGATAGATGTGCCCGACGATGGCCGCGACACCCGCGGCCGCCGCCTCGCCATCGGAGGCGTGCATCGAACGCGCAGCAGCCACGCTCGCCGCGCCCTTGCCGATATCGAGCAGCGCCACCAGGATCCCCGGCGCCGTTCCCGATGCGCGGAACACGTTGGCGGCACCAATGTTGCCGCTACCCACGCGATGCAGGTCGCCGGTGCCCCACCAGCGGGCACACAGGAGCGCAAAGGGCACCGACCCGATCAGGTAGGCAATGACAAGACTCGGAAACATCGCAGCATTCAGTCTAGTGCAGCCTCACGGGCGGCGGTTCCCTCAGGAGTAGCCGCAGCATGTTCATCGCCGCCTGCGTCGACTGGAACTTCACCATCTCGCGCGCCCCGAGAAACTGGAACGTCTGGACCCGGGCCGCCACGGCCGTCACCACGGCAATCGCCACCGTGCCGACCGGCTTGTCAGTGGTCCCGCCGTCGGGCCCGGCAATGCCGGTGATGCCCACACCGATGCTCGAATCGGCGCCAGCGCGCACACCGACCGCCATCGCATGCGCCACTGGTTCGCTCACCGCGCCATATTCATCGATCATGCCTGGAGGCACGTGCAGCAATTCGATCTTGGCCGCATTGCTGTAGCAGACGACGCCGCGATCGAAGTAGGCGGAGCTGCCCGGCACATCCGTCAGCCGCGACGCGAGCAATCCCCCCGAGCACGACTCGGCGACGGAGATCGTCATGGCGCGTTCCCGCAGGAGGTCGCCGATCACCCGTTCGAGCGGCCGGCCGTCGGTGCTGTAGACCGAGGCGCCGAGAGCCCGCTCGAGCTGTCCCACGGCATCGTCGAGCGCCGCCATCGCGGCGGCACTGGACAAGGCCGTCGCCGTCAGATGCAGTTCGATCTGTCCCATCGCGGCAAGAATCGTCGTCGCAATCGGAATCGCGGCGTGGCTCCAGGGCGTGTAGATCGGGCCGCACACCGAGTCGACATCGGACTCGGAACGCCCGGTGATCTTCAACACGCGCCTGAACAGTCCGGCGCCATCGCTGCGCGGCGCCAGGTAGGTGGCGACCACGTGCTCGAGCATCGGAATCATTTCGCGCGGTGGGCCCGGAAGGATGGCGATCGAGGTGCCGTCCCGTGCGAGCCACAACCCTGGGGCGGTCCCGCGCGGATTCTCGAGGACCACGGCCCCCTTCGGCACCATCGCCTGACGCCGATTGATCGCCGCCATCGGCAGGCCGCGGCGCTCGAACCGTTGCCGGATCGCCTCGACAATCGCTGGCTGCTCCTCAAGTGGCAGATCGAGCGCGTGCGACAGCGCATCGCGCGTCACATCATCTTCGGTGGGCCCGAGTCCGCCCGTGCAGATCAGCACATCCACGGTGCCGACGGCGCGCCGGAACTGTGTCTCGAGATCCTGCACGTCATCGCCGACGACTGACTTGAATCGGACGTGGCAGCCAATCGCGTTGAGCCGTTCCGTGATCGCGAGCGAGTTCGTGTCGACCTTGAACGGTGTCAGGAACTCGCTGCCGACAGCAATGATCCAGGCGTTCACAGCGCCGACCACCCGAGTGACGCCGCGATGAACAGCGTCGCCCGCAGCGCGAGATTCGCGTAGACCGCCGCCATGCCATCGTCGGCCATCACCCCGACACCGCCATGAAGGTCTTCGAGACGATTGGCGGGATAGGGCTTGATCACGTCGAACAGTCGGAAGCAGAGAAAACCGAGAATCGCACCGGCCCAGCCCACGGGGACCATCCACAGGGTGACGAGCATGCCCATCACTTCGTCGATCACCACATACGACGGATCGGTGCTCTGAAAGTGCCGTTCCGCGGCGCTGGCGCTCCACGATCCGGCCACGAACAACACGACGATGACCGCCAGTTGTGACGCCCAGTCGTGTGGCAATAGCGCCCAGACCAGCAGCCCGGCGAGGGAACCGAAGGTGCCTGGAGCGAAGGGAATGTAGCCGACGCCGAACGCGGTGGCGATGGCCAGGGCAACGAACGACATCACGCGAGCGTACCTGATTCCCTAGTGGGTCGCACGCACCACGCGGGTGCGCGCAAAGCGGTCGTGGAGACCTCGCTTGTCACTGTCGAGCAACACGCTCGCCAAACCGAGCCCGGCAGGCAGCGCGAGCACCAGCCACAGCACTGTCCGCAGCAGGGCCTGTGCAACGCCGGGGCTGCGGTCGGTACCTTCGGCGACGACGCGAACCCCGGTCACCATCTTCCCGAGCGTCTGGCCACCGGCCGTGAATGCCGCGAAGTACCCAAGATTCAGCATCACCAGGAACGTGACCAGCGGCCCCTTCGGGAGCAACGCCATCTCATTGAACGCCAGGCCGCAAATCTCCAGCGTGAAATAGACCACGATCGCATCGACGACGATGAGCACGGAGATGTCGACCACGCCGGCCATCGTTCTGGCGACGAGGCC
>CADEEX010000398.1 GCA_902826465.1 uncultured Acidobacteriota bacterium | reverse complement strand
TCCAGCTCTTCATGAAAGCGTCTATACGCTTGACGCGTTCGGGGTCGATGCCCACCGACTGTGGTGTCGCGGCGGCGAGGTCGCGCACTGTCTCCGCGGCGTGAACAACCGGACCGCCGTCGCCGACTGCCAGTGGCAATGCCAGCAGCCCGAGCACGATGACGGTGTGGAATGACAAACGACGAATGGTGACCTCCGGGCCGCCGAATTGTGACCCGTCGCGCCTGCAACCACAAGCCGCACCTCTGTGCACCTGTGCACCCGTGCACCTGATCAGTCAATCACGAACGAGTGCGGGTCGAACCCAGGCTTCCGTGGCTGCGGGTTCATCGCCTCGAGCGTGCCGCGGACGATGCGCGCGATGATGGCGTCGCGGCGCCACTTCTTGTCGGAGGGAATCAGCCGCCAGGGGGCGTGCGGCGTCGAGCAGCGCGCCATCATCGTCTGGTACGCCGCCATGTAGTCGTCCCAGAGCTTGCGGTCGTCGAGGTCGCCAGGGTTGAACTTCCAGTGCTTGTCGGGATCGGCGAGGCGCTCCCGCAGTCGCTCGCCCTGCTCCTTGCGCGAGATGTGCAGCATGAACTTGAGGATGGTGACGCCGTTCTCGGTGAGATGCTTCTCGAAGGCGTTGATCTGGTCGTAGCGCCGTTCAAGCTCCGCCGCCGGCACGAGGTTGCGCACCTTCACCACCAGCACGTCTTCGTAGTGCGAGCGGTTGAAGATACCGATCATGCCCCGATGTGGCACGCGGGCGTGGATACGCCACAGGAAATCGTGTGCCAGTTCTTCGTCGCTGGGCTTGCCGAAAGGTGTCAGCTCTACACCCATCGGACCCGTGGCGTTGAACACGCCGCGCACCGTGCCGTCCTTGCCGGACGTATCCATGCCTTGCAGCACCACCAGTAACGCACGTCGCTGTTCGGCGTAGAGGCGGTCCTGCAGCCCGTTGATCGCGGCCGCGTCCTCTTCGGTCCGTGGTTCGGCATCGTCCTTGGACGGCAGCACTTCCTTGCCGAGCGCCGTCTCGTCTGAGAGCGCGCGGAGGTCGCCGGGCGAAACGCGGACCGCAGCGTCGAGTTGTCGCCAGTCGGTGTGGTTGGCCATGGCTCATTGTCGCCGGTCCCGACGGCTCGCGGAGCTTTGTTACTCGCGGGTGGGGTCTGCCGATCGTTGCCACGGATCCACAGACGCGCGCGTCTGAAGGGTGATGAGCTTCCACGTTGCAGGACTCTGGCGCTATCCGGTGAAATCGCTCGCAGGCGAGCCGTTGACGACCGCGATGCTCGGCCCGAACGGCATCCATGGCGATCGCATCGTGCACGTGCGCGGACCCGAAGGGCTGCGAAGTGCCCGCCGGCAGTACAAGCTGCTCGGCTTGAAGGGCACATCGTCGCCGAACGGTCCGCTCGTCAACGGCTACCACTGGACGAGCGCCGAGGCGTTGGCCTTGGTCAAGGCGGCGGCAGGAGCCGATGCGTGGCTCGAGGAATGGGATGGGCCCGAACGGTTCGACGTCTTGCCGCTGCTTGTGGCGACCGACGGCGCCGTGGCCGCGTTCGGGCGCGACGTTCGGCGGCTTCGGCCGAACATTCTGCTTGGCGGGGTCTCCGGCCTGGCCGAACGCGAGTGGGAGGGGGCTGAGCTGCGCGTCGGCGATGCCGTGATGCGGTTGGCGACGCTGCGCGGGCGTTGTCCGATGACGACGGTCGATCCCGATACGATCGAGCGCGATCCCGAGGTGTTGCGCGACATCGGGCGGCGTTTTGGCGGCCGGTTGGCGCTCGATACCGACGTGATTCGCGGCGGTCGGCTCACGGTCGGGGATGTGGCGACGGTGACGCCAGGTGAGGGCCAGTAGGCCGGCGAGCGAAAGCCGTCTATAATCAAGGGTCTCGTCAGCGCGGTCTCACCTCTGCGGAGAGGTACCGAAGTGGTCGTAACGGGAACGCCTCGAAAGCGTTTTGTCGGGTAACCGGCACGTGGGTTCGAATCCCACCCTCTCCGCCAAATCCCTCACTCCGTTCGGTCTTTGGCGCATCGGGCCGGCTTCCAGGCTTCGACCGACTCGCGTTCCGCTCGTCGCTCTCGGCGCGAATCCCACCCTCTCCGCCATAAATGCGCAAAATTGATCTCGGCGATACCGCGTTCGGCTATCGCGTTCAAGCGCACTCGTTCCACAGCTGGTTGTGGACCGAGCCAAGGGCCTCACGATGTCATGTCGATAAATATTGATATCGTCGACACATGCGTGACAGCATGTCGACGTTATCGACATGTCGATTGGCTTCCGCCCAGACGCCCCGTTTGACCGTCTGCCTGAGCTGCCCCCGGCCGCGGAACTCGAAACTCCGGCCGTGCTCAAAGCGTGTATACGTGCCCGAGCCACTCTGGCCGAACTGAATGCCGTCTCTGAGCTGATTCCCAACCCCACGATTCTCATCAATATCATTCCGATCCTCGAAGCGAGAGCCAGCTCGGAAATCGAGAATATCGTCACCACGACTGATCGCCTGTTTCAGTTTGCCGGCGATGATGCTGCGGCTGCGGACCCTGCGACCAAGGAGGCACTTCGCTATCGCACCGCGCTGCGCCGCGGCTTTGAGCTCATCGACAAGCGTCCGTTGAGCACCAACTTAGCCATCGAGCTCTGTAGCACCCTGCGGGGCATTGACACCACGGTTCGGCGCGTCCCAGGAACCGCGCTCCGCAATGCCGCCACCGACGAGGCGGTGTATACGCCTCCCACGGGCGAGGCCCACTTGCGGGCGTTGCTCGCGAATTGGGAGACGTTCCTTCATGGCAATGAGGGGCTCGACCCTGTTGTGAGGATGGCCGTCGGGCACTATCAGTTCGAGGCCATTCACCCGTTCGAAGATGGCAATGGTCGAACCGGGCGCATTCTCAATCTCCTTTTCCTGATCGATCAGGGGTTGCTGCGCCAGCCGATCTTGTACATGAGCGGCGCCATCATCCGCACCAAGGGCGACTACTACCGGCTGCTGCTGGACGTGACGACGGGCGACCGTTGGGAGCCCTGGCTGCTGTACATGCTGCGAGTCGTTGAAGACACGTCGGTCGCCACGACCATCAAGATTCGCGGGATACGAGAACTGCTTCGGCGTGCGACTGAATTTGTCCGTCAACGCGCGCCCAAGATCTACAGCCGCGAGCTCGTCGAGTTGATCTTCGAGCAACCCTATTCCAGGATTGGCGACGTCGTGACCGCCGGAATCGCGAAGCGGCAGACGGCCTCCGAGTACTTGGTGAAGCTGGCGGATATCGGGGTGTTGTCCCCTCTCCAATCTGGTCGGGAAAAGTTATTCATTCACCGTGCACTGCTGTCTCTGGTCACATCTGAGGGATCTGAGTTGCCGGCCTACGGAAAGCCGCCGCAGGGCGGGAGCCCGCGACGAACATCCACTGCGACGCGGATTGGGGGACGGCAAAGCGGACCACGAGGCGTCCGTTCGCGTACCAAGCCGAAAAAGCGCTGACCTGGCGAGAGATGCCAGCCAGAAACTCCAAGCCCTTGACCGGTGCCGCCCTGATCAAGGAAGTGTGCCGTCGAATCAGGGTCGCACGCAGCTATTGGGACGCGCACAACAACCGTGCCTGTCGTGGTGAGCGAGAGAAGGCGCTGGCCCTTTACGAACGCCTCACTCCTGCCGACCGGGAGAAGGTGCCGCAGGAACTGCGGGTGTGGCTCCGCTACCGGAGTGAGAAGTACTTTGGTGAAGACCGGACGCCTCCGGCGCGGGGGCAGCGATGATTCGGCAGGGTCGTAAAGAGGCCATGCATCCGCGCAACCGGTTTCGTACCGGGTACGACTTTGCACAGTTGGTGGCGACGAACCCGACGCTGGCGCCGTTTGTCGCGCCGAACCCCTACGGCGACCTGTCGATCGACTACGCCAATCCGTCGGCCGTGAAGGCCTTGAATCGCGCGCTCCTGGCGCACGCGTACGGCGTCAGGCACTGGGATGTGCCGCCCGGCTACCTGTGTCCGCCTATCCCTGGGCGCAGTGACTATCTGCACCATCTGGCGGATCTGCTTGCAGAAGGGAACGGTTCGTCGATTCCACGCGGCCCTTCAACACGCGTGCTCGACATCGGTGTGGGTGCGAGCTGCATTTATCCGCTCATCGGCGCCAGCGAGTACGGCTGGCGTTTTGTCGGTTCAGAGATCGATCGAGCGGCTGTCGACTGGGCGCGACACATCGTGGCGGCGAATCCGGCTGTCGCGAATCTGATCGAGTGTCGAGAGCAGCCGTCGCCGGGCAGGTATTTCCAGCGCGTGATTGGCGAGGGAGAAGCGTTCGCCGCCTCGATGTGCAATCCCCCGTTCCACGCGTCGGCGCAGGACGCTGCCGCGGGGAG
>CADEEX010000397.1 GCA_902826465.1 uncultured Acidobacteriota bacterium | reverse complement strand
CCGCCTCAATCGCGCCGCCAATCGTCTGGCTCACGGCCTGATTTCGAAATTTGGCGTCAGCCGCGGCGATCGCATAGCGCTGATGATGACCAGCTCGGTGCACTACCTGATCGCCTGGTTCGCAATCGCCAAAGCCGGGGCTGTCGAAGTGCCGATCAACATCGCCTACAAGGGCGACCTGTTGAAATATATCGTCGACCGTGCTGCCGTGAAATGTGCGCTCGTCGATGCGCAATTCATCGAGGAAATGGCAAAGACCCTGCCGGCCGATGTTCCGATTGTCGCAAATGGCGGAGCGACCGGACCAGTCATCGATCTGCAAGGCGTTTTCGCATCTTCCGAAGAGAACCTCGATCTTGGCGTAAGCGGCATCGATCCGGCCTGCGTGATATTCACTTCGGGCACCACCGGTCCATCCAAGGGCGTGGTGATCACGCATCATCACGAAGTCTCCTTTGGCACCTTCTTCGACGAAATCGTCGCGATGCGCTCGGACGATGTCGCCTACAACTATCTTCCTTTTTTCCACATCGCAGCGAAATTCCTGACCCTGGGGCCCATGCTGCTGGGCGCGCGCATGGTTTTGGTGCCGACGTTTTCGGTCAGCCGATTCTGGAGCGACGTGCATCAGCACAAGGCCACGATCTGCGTCGCCGTCGGCGGGTTGTGCCACATGTTGCGCAGCCAGCCCGTCCGTGCCGACGATGCGGACAACACGCTGCGGATGGTCTATGCCGTGCCCGTGCCGGCCGAATTCCAGGACGAATTCGAACGCCGTTTCGGCGTCGAGCTTGTCGAGGGTTATGGCGCTACGGAAAGCAATCTTGTCGTCTATAGCCGCCACGGCGAGACGCCCCTGGGTTCCTGCGGCAGGGCCAGCCCGCATTTCGAGGTGACGATCCAGGACGAGAACGGTTTTGTCCTGCCGACCGGTGCGTCCGGCGAAATTTGCGTCCGGCCCCGCCTGCCCAACACGCTTTTGGCCGGTTATCTCGGCATGCCCGAGAAAACGCTCGAAGTGATGAAGGATTTCTGGTTCCACACTGGTGATCGCGGCTACATCGATGGCACCGGCCACGTCTTCTTCCAGGACCGCATTAAGGATTCGATCCGCCGTCGTGGCGAAAACATTTCTTCGTTTGAAGTGGAGCGGATGCTGAACGCGCATCATGCCGTGGCCGAGTCCGCTGTGGTCGGCGTGCGCTCGTCTATGGGAGAAGAGGATGTCTTGGCCATTCTGGTGCTGCGGCCTGAAACCAATGGCACGCCGGATGTGATCTTCAATTTTGCCCAGGACACGATGCCCTATTTCATGGTGCCCCGTTACATCCGCTTCGTCGACCAGCTCCCCCGCACGCCGACGCAGAAGGTGCGGAAAATCGAACTGCGGGAGCAGGGCGTTACGGCAGACACTTGGGATTGCGAGCAAAGCGGCTATCGCATCAGCGCCAAAGGCCGAAACGCGGACCCGGCCGGCTGATCTTCTCTTTGGCGCTCAATGCGCAATCGGTTGTTGCATGGGCGATAGCCTTCCGAGATTGCCTCGGTCGTAATCTGGTTGGTGCGCCCCGGTTTATCTGCCATCACGGGCCGAGCTATCCCCGTGGCATATTGAAGTTTTATCGCGCTAAAAATTCTCTGCGTTACCTTCGATGCCAAGGACCGAGAACCTTGATAAGATTCGGAAAATCCCTGTTCAATCTGCGAGAAGCCCCTGTTCTGAGGAGCAGCAGATCGCCACTGCTTTTATAAAAAACCAGTATTTGTAATGATTTACGCCGTACTGGTCATAACTTAAACAAGAAGCGAGCAAAAGTCCCAGATAGCAGGGAAATTTCTTGTAGAGAATAGTTCAGGTCTGAACACCTGCACCGCCATAAACCATCTCTGCGATACGGCATCCTTTTTCCTTCGCTATTGGTCTCCAGTACGTCGCCGCGCATCTGGCGTCAGGAGTTTGTCCTCGACTCCGCTTAAATGTCATATGATTATAACATTAGAAAAATGGCTCTCAGCGGGCGGTCCATGACGCGTCGAAGCAACTTCCAGGATGGCAAACGGGCTCGTGCTTCGACCACGGTCGACGAACGGCTGCCGACGCCGCTCTATCATCAGATCTATCTGGTGCTGCGCGACAAGATCCTGGACGGCGTCTTTGCCGCCAACGACATGGTGCCCGGCGAGCAGGAAGTGGTGCGCCAGTTTGGCGTCTCGCGCATAACCGCAAAGCGGGCGCTTGACGAGCTGGCGGCGGACGGTCTGGTGGTGCGCGAGCGCGGCCGTGGCACGCGCGTTGCCGGCCGGCCGCATGTCGAGCCGGTGCGGGCCGGCGTCGAAGGCCTGCTGGAAAACCTCATCGAGATGGGCCTGAAGACCGCGGTGTCCCTGCTGAGCTTTGAGTACGCCCCGGCCTCGCCCGATGTCGCTCGCGCCCTGCAATTGGCGCCCGGCGCCATCGTGCAGCACGCCATCCGCAGCCGTTCGATAGAGGGCAAGCCGTTCTCCTATCTCACCACCTACGTGCCGGAAACGATCGGCCGCACCTATTCGCGGCGCGATCTGGCCAATCGACCGCTGCTGACCCTGCTCGAGCGCTCCGGCGTGCGCATCAGTTCGGCCGAGCAGGTCATTTCGGCAACGCTCGCCGATCCGCAGATGGCGGCCGCGCTGCAGGTCGAGGTGGCCTCGCCCTTGCTGCGCATCACGCGCGTGGTGCTGGACCAGAATTCGCGGCCGGTGGAGTACATCGTCGGCCTCTATCGGCCCGACCGCTACCAGTACCGCATGAAGCTCGACCGCGTTCAGGAGCGTAACCGCAACAGCTGGTCGCCGGCCGCCTGAGCTCCGGGCCGCGACCGCAAGCAAATTCCATCGGAGCGACAGGGAGATTGAAGACATGACCGAGAAGAAGACAAGCCGGGGGATCGGCCGTCGTCAGTTCGTCGTCGCCGGCTCGACCGCCGCCATGGTCGGCACCGGCAGGTTCACGATCGTACGGATGAGGCCCTGGTAGGCGCCGTAGACGATCACTCGCCGCTCTTCGGGAGACATCGTCTGGCGATCGACGGCACCGCGTAGATCGCCGCCGGAGGAGAACGTGCCTGCGCCGGTCAGCACCACGCCGCACACGTCGGACGCGGCCGCCGCTTCGTTCAGCGCCGCAGCGATCTCTTTGGCGCTGTCGGGATTGATGGCGTTGCGCTTGGCGGGATAGTCCATGACGACGATCGCCGCGGCACCCTCCCGTTCGATGCTGACTCCCATACCAATACCTCTTTCAGGAGATGGGCGTTATTGCCCGAGAGACTTCAACGTGTCGAGCTGTTCGCCGGCGATGAGGCCGCGTTCGAGACTGGTGTTCTGCACGAGGTCGCTGTGCACGCCGTTCGGGGTGATGAGCCACATCATCACGCCCCACAGGATGTTCTGGCGATACGCGAGCCATAGATCGTCGAACGTCGGCGCAGGCACGGCACCCAGCGCCGTCAACTCACGTTGATAGCCGGCGACGAGATCGCGCTCATGGGCACGGCGATCGTCGGGCGTCAGCGCAGTCGAGATGACGTAGGTGACGTCGAGCGCGACGTTGCCCTTCACCATCAGCTGCCAATCGAGCACACCGCCGGCCGCCCCCGCCACGTAGTAGACGTTGCCCGCGTGCACGTCGCCGTGCAGCATGGCGTGGGGCGCCGTCGAGTTCACCTCGTTCAACCGCTCGAACGCCGTCCACAACTTCTCGTACGGCCACCGCGTCTGGTCGACCATGCCGGCGCGATGGCCCTTGGCGAGATGCTTCTCGGTGAGCCGTGGCCCGATCTTGCGCCAGAACTGCGAGCTCGGGTCGTCGAGCGGCGTGCGCAGCCACGGAAAGTCGGTCGCGAGGCGCGGGCTGTCGAACAGCGGTGCGTGCAGCCGCGCCAGCGTCGACAGCACCGATGCGACCTCGTCGGGTGTCGTGTGGTCGGTGCAGATGCCGATGCGCACTCCGTCACGCAACGACAGATCTTCCATGAGGATCCAGAACTGTGTCGCCGCTTCGTCGAACTCCAGGCCGTAGACACGCGGCGTCTCGATGTCAACCGACATTGACGCATCTCGATAGAAGTAGACCTCGTTGGAGTACATCTCGGTGGGAAACGAGAACGTCTCGAGGTTGCGCTTCAGGAACATCTGTACCGGCAAGCCACCGTCGCGCCCCGGTGCATAGCTCAATCCCAAGCGCAATCGGCTCGCTGAACCGTTCGTCTCGTCGATCACCTCGACAGCGGTGCACTCGACCTCGGGATGCCGGCTCCGCAGAACCTCCGTTACCCGTGACGGGGTGATCGCTCTTGCTTCGTCGGCCATCGCGGGCGAGTGTAAGCGCGCCCGTCCGAGACC
>CADEEX010000396.1 GCA_902826465.1 uncultured Acidobacteriota bacterium | reverse complement strand
GTCGGTGGACGCCACGTAGGGCGACGGGAACGTGCAGCAGTAGTCAAGGATCGCCCGTCCTGTCACCGTGTAGCCATTGGCGCCGGTAATCGTGACGGTCTGTCCGAGATAGTTGGCAAATGGCGACGAGTCCGACGCCGTGCCGGTGGGCGTCGGATTGTCGAATCGGTTCTCGATATCCGCCACACCGACGCGAATCGTGCTCTGCCAGCGGTCCGTCCACTGTGAACGCGCGGTCACGGTCGCAAACGACGAGGTCGCATCCGAGGTCGAATCGTCGGCGATCCCGTAGTAGTTCGTGGCATTCGGGCTGCCGGCGCAGCTGTCGAACCACCGCACGGTGCCACTGACATCGGTGTGCCGGCCGACGCGCGCACCAACCCGCGTCGACAGGGTGTTGTTGCGGTACTCCGCGTTCGGCACGCTGTTGTCGCTCTGCAACCGCGAATACGAGACGAAGTAGTTCAGGTCGGACGCAACGCCGCCCACTGACAGGTCGGTGTGCGCAGTACCCAGGTTACCGCCATCGGCCGACAGCGTGCCCTCTGGCAGCCTTGTGGTGCCGCGTCTCGTCGTGATATCGACCACACCGGTCATCGCATCGCTGCCGTAGGCGACGCTGTTTGCCGCGCGCAGCACTTCGACGCGCTCGATGCCGCTCGTCGACATGTTGGAAAAGTCGACGGCGCCGCCCATTTCGTTGGCGGCAATCCCGTCGATCAGCACCTTGTTGAAATTGGAACTGCCGCCGCGCACGAACAGCGACGTCAGGCCACCGCGCTGTCCCGCCTGGACCACAGCCACGCCGGGTACCGTGCGCAGCGGGTCGAGCAGTTCGGTGCTGCCAAGGCGCTCGAGCGCCTGCCGATCAAGCACTGTCACCGGCGCACCCACCTGCGCAGCCGACACGGAAGACGCCGATGCGGTGACGACGATGTCCTGTCGCAGCGTGCCGACCTGCAGCATCAACGGCACGGCGGCCTGTACGCCACCCTTCAGCAGCAGCGGCGCGCCCTGCACACGCTCGAAGCCGTCAGCCGACGCGGCCAGCACGTACCATCCGCCCGTCAGGCCGTCGAACGCGTAGCGCCCCTGCGCATCGGTGACCGATTGCGTGACGACGGCGCCGTCGCGCAATAGCTCCACCTTCGCGCCAACAACGACTGCCCCGAGCGGGTCGATCACCGACCCGCGCACTGAGGCGTCATCAGCCGCGGCGGCCATCGCGGGTGTCACCACGCACCCGAACGCCACGAGGAGAACAACGAGAGAAGAAATCCAGAGATTGCCGAATACTCGAATTCGCATGCGCCTGCCTTTACTGCGCAGCAGACCGTCATCGGGAAGAACGAGCGTGCGAGTGGAATCGCGATGGGCGGACGCCCAGGGATCCAGTGCAAGCTTTCTGTTCGCCGCAGAAAGTCGACCGCAAGAAACGCCTGGGTAGGTCTCCTGGCTCCGCAGCGGCAAATCGCTTTCACATTTGCCAGTCGCCTCACCTTCCCCGGACGAGTCCGAGTGGTGCTTCGAGACGACGTTCTGCGTTACAGTGGCGGGACCGCGCCGGTTTCACACCGGACTTCCCTGTTATGCCCCCGAGGGGCACCCAAACGAGGCACCGGTTATACCACATGTCGGAATGCGTGTTGTGCGGAGGACCAAACGACTGCGGGGCTGCGGCGGGTCGACACGACTGCTGGTGCTTCTCGACGCCGGTGCCGCAGGCACTGCTCGACCGCGTGCCACCAGAGCAGCGCAACCGGCAGTGCATCTGCCAGCGCTGCGTCGATTCATACGCGCAGGAGCAGGCCGATCACGACGAGCGTCGCGACCACGCCGGTGACGCTGACCAGCTGCATCGCGCGGACAAGGTCTGACCTTGACGCCGCCGGTGGGTCTGCCGGATCGCCGATCCAGACCTCGGTGACCAGCCGTCCCTGCAACCAGATCGGCCCGACGATGCGGCGCTGGATGCCGCCGGCGGTGGCCGCTTCGCTCCACCCTGAATTCGGACCGAGCAGGATCTGATGCTGCCGCAAGCCCACACGCCACGCCTTCATCGCTGAACACGCCGGCACCAACGCGCTGCACAGTCCAATCAGCAGCCACGTCAAGCGCGCCGGCACATAGTTCATCGCATCGTCGAGTCGCGCACCGAACCAACCGAACTGCAGGTACTTCGGCGTCTTGTAGCCGACCATCGAGTCCATGGTGCTGGCCACCTTGAACAGCACCAGGCCAGGCACGCCGCCAAGCGCGTACCAGAACAGCGGACTCGTGAAGCCGTCGGTCAGGTTCTCGCTGAGGCTTTCGATCGCCGCCCTGCGGCAGGCAGCGCCGTCCATCGGCGCCGTGTCGCGTCCGACCAGGCGCGCGATCGCCGTCCGCGCGCCATCGACATCGCCTTGCGCCAGCGGTCGCTCCACGGCCCACACATGGCGCAGCAGATCGCCGAGCGCCACGAAGCTGTAGACCACGAACACGTGCAGCGCGAATCCGAACCAGAACGACAGCCGGTGCGCGAGCACGAGCGCCGCCGAGACGGTGATCACCCAGAACGCGATGAGTGCCACGCCGAGGAACACGCCGCCCAGATAGCCAGTGGCTCCGAGCCTGCGCAACCAGCCTTCGACGCGAGCGAGCATGCCGCCGATGAGACGAATTGGATGCCACGCGTATTCGGGATCACCGATGGCGAAGTCGATCGCCACGGCGGTCGCCAGCACCAGGGGATCGCCGCACAGCGCGTCGATCAGCTCGCGCGCCACTTCTCGCTCCAGCCAAGCGCCAGCGCACGAAGCATCAGCGGCTTCGGATCGTCGGTCCGCTGGGCATGGAGACGCGAGCGGAACTCAGCCCACCGCGCCGGCTGCGATGCGAGACCGGCCGCGAGCAGTGCCGCCTGCTCCACGACCGCGTCGCTCGCGACCGTTGCCGGCAGCGTGCCATGGCGCGCCCGATCGAGCACCGCTGCCAGGGCAAACGCGGCGGCACCCACGGTCGGCTCGAAGAACGCCGACTTGCTGTTGCGACGAAGCAGCTCGAGGTCGGTCGCCTCGAGGAACGGGGCGATGTCGTCGAAGATGGTCGCTTCCTTGAGCCCGAACCGACCCAGCGCGTGAAAGAGGCCGCGTGTGAAGCTCGCTTCAAGGCCGTTCTGCCAGCGAAGCGCTTCGATGGTGGCGTCGCGCACGGTCGTACCGATGATCTCGCCGAACTTCATGTGCGGACTCGCCGACGTCAGCGGCGGCGGGCCCGCGGTGGGTGCCGCGATGCAGAACTGGTCGGTTCCCGTGCCGGTGGCCAGCTCGGTCGAGTAGCAGCTCGGCACCGCAAGCCGCTGCAAGGCGGCGCTCTTGGCTTCGGTCATGGTGACGACGGCACGCGACAGTGCCGCCGGCGTCACCGGCACGCTCACGACGAGCATCGTGTTGATGGTGCCGGCCACCGCGGGGACCTTGCTGGTACCGTCGGGCGTCTCTCGCCATGTCGCGGTATCGCCGGCACACACCGCGTTGGTCTGCACGCCGGCAGTGACCACCGCGGTGACCTCAACGTCGAGATCGGATGCCGTCGCAATCGCGGCGTAGTTCATGTTGGCCGCCGTGCCCATCACCACCGCTTCGTCTGGAGGCACGCCCACTTCGACGCACACCACGTCGTGGTACGCCTCCTGCCCGTTCGCCGTGATGATCTGGAACCGCGCATCGTGACCGGCGCCTTCGCAACTCTGATGGTTGATCAGGTGCCGGACGCCACTCACCTGCCCACCGTTCTTCGCCGACGTGCTCAGCACGATGTGCGGCTGCAGCAGATCGGCCACGAGAAAGCGGCCGCGACGTCTGAGCAAGAAGGTCGGCGTGGTGCGGAGTGTGTCCCAGGGCATCGGGCCGCCATTATTGCTCACGGACTCGGGTGCAGGGGTGCACAGGTGCGCGGGTGCGCGGGTGCACAGGTGCCGGTTCGTAGTGTCCGGCTTCAGCCGGACTAGGGCGTCGCGCCCCACACGCGGTCTGCGTGTCTTCGTTCGGCTGCGGCGTGTGCGAGTCGCAGTGCGCCCTGGCCGAAGTTCATTGCAACCCGCACCGGCCGCACTGCGACACGCACGAGGCGCGTCGGAGCGTGGTTGAATCGCGCTGCACCGTGTGCCGGAACCATCGCAGCCTGTACCGCACGGATTGCACGCGGTGCGACGTTCATCGCCGCATGTACAACAATCGGTGCAGGCCGTTCAGCGTTGAGAGCTAACTCTCGCCTGCGCAACAGGATGCGGCGTACCGAAATCCTGCACAGCCCGCAACGGCTTTGGGACGACCCGCAATCGCTTCTGACAGGTCTGCAATCGATTCCGCACAGACGACAATCACTCTCGACCGGGTCGCACTCATCGCTGA
>CADEEX010000395.1:3235-4396 GCA_902826465.1 uncultured Acidobacteriota bacterium | reverse complement strand
GAAGAACCACGAGATCATCGTCCAGCGTCGCACGGCGCGCAGCCACGAGTCGTCCAGATTCCCGGTGACGAGTGCGGCGATGCCGAACGCGAACGGAATCGTCATGCCGACGAAGCCGGTGTAGAGCGACGGCGGATGGATGACCATCCAGTAGTTCTGCAGCAACGGGTTCATGCCGTCGCCGTCGGCGGGAATCGAGGTGAGGAACGTGGCGAACGGATTCTTGTGCGCCACCATCAGGTACAGGAAGAACATCTGCACCGTGGAAATTGTGGCGACCACGTAGGGGATCAGTTCGCGGTAGCGCTCACGATTGAGATACACCGCCAGGCTGCCGAAGCAGGACAGGAGGAATACCCAGAACATGATCGAGCCGTCGAGCGCGCCCCAGTAGGCGGTGATCTTGTAGAAGAACGGCTGGACCGTGTCGGATGAGTGGGCGACGTACTTGATCGAGAAGTCGTCGGTGAGAAACGCGTTGATCATCACCGCCGACGCGCACGTCATGAGCGCGCAGACCAGATAGAACGCGCCCACACCGCTCTCGACCAGCCCGCGGGCGCGACGCCGCGCGCCAACCACGGTGGCCATCGCCGCATACGCGCAGGCGACGAAGGAGGCGAGGAGAAGAAACGACCCCAGCGAGGCCATCGCTAGCTGACCTTCTTTGCGGCCTCGTACTTCGACGGACACTTCGCGGTCACGCCGTTCGGCGCCACGTGAAATCCGCCGGGTGTCAGCTCGCCCTTCAACACGACCTCGGCCTCTTCGCCCGGTCGATCCTTGAACGTGTCGGGCACGATGCCTTTGTACGTGGCATCCATCACCTGTCCGTTGCTCTGCACCTTGAACTTGTATTCGAGCGTGTCGGGCTTCACGAGGATGGAGTTGGCAACCACGAAGCCGTGCAATTGCAGCTTCTTGCCTTCCCACTGCGACCGCGTCGCCATGACCTCATCGACATGCTTGTAGAACTCAGTGCCCTCGGCGAGCGACTTGTACAGCAGTCCTGAAAAGGCCGCGACCAGTACGAACGCCGTGATACCTACTTTTATATATCGATGTGTCATAAGGACTTCCGGGCTTTTTGCCACGTTCAGGATAGCCTGCTTACCCCTCTGATGCAAGGGCGCGCACTGGCCTGCTGAGGCGCTGAATCAG
>CADEEX010000395.1:0-3135 GCA_902826465.1 uncultured Acidobacteriota bacterium | reverse complement strand
CTGCTTACCCCTCTGATGCAAGGGCGCGCACTGGCCTGCTGAGGCGCTGAATCAGACGGTCGACCGCCGCCACCGGCAGCCCGACCACGTTCGAGTACGACCCCTGGATCCGGGGCACAAACCGCGACGCCAGCCCCTGAATGCCATAGCCGCCGGCCTTGTCGCCCCCTTCCCCGCTCGCCACGTACCAGGCGATTTGCTCTTCGGTCAATCGCACAAAGGTGACCGCCGTCTCTTCCACGAGCGTCAGCGTGGCTGCCGCCGATCGACCGCTGACCCCGGTGAACACCTGGTGGGTCCGCCCCGACAGCACGCGCAGCATCCGCGCCGCATCTTCGGCGTCACGCGGCTTGCCGAGAATCTGCCCGCCGAGGACCACCGCCGTGTCGGCGCCCAGCACGATGTAGCCATCGCCCATATTCACCTCTTCGAGCGCGCGCAGCGACTTCCCCGCCGCGAGGCGCTGCACGTAGTCGGCGGGCAACTCGTCGGGCAGCGAGCGCTCGTCGATATCCACCGCCCGCACCTCAAACGAATAGCCGGCCGCCGCCAGCAGTTCGGCGCGGCGAGGTGAGGCAGACGCAAGAATCAGGCGCATAGGCGGGTGATAGGATCTCACGAACATGCAGCCGCTCTCACAAGCGATTCCACGCGTGGTGGCCGACCTGCTGCGCACCGGCCCTGTGTCTCACGGCAAAGTCGACTTCGCCTGGAAGGCCGTTGTCGGTCCGGCCATGGGACGCGTCACCCGCGTCAGGCTCGAAGGTCGGGTGCTGATCGTCGAAGGACAAACCTCCAGCTGGACGCACGAAGTGGCCCGCTCGTCGGGGCTGATTCTGCGACGGCTCAACGCCATGCTCGGCGACGGCACCATTCAGGAGATGTCGTTCCGTGCATGACGTCGTCATCGTCAGCGCGACGCGCACCGCCACCGGCAAGTTCCTCGGCTCGCTCAAGGGCCTCGGCGCCACCGACCTCGGCGCCATCGTGGTGGCCGACGCCGTGCAACGCGGCGGCATCGATCCCGCCACCGTGGACGAATGCCTCATGGGCAACGTCGTGAGCGCCGGCCTCGGACAGAATCCGGCCCGCCAGGCGGCGCTCCGAGGTGGACTCCCGGACACCGTCGGCGCGGTCACGGTGAACGAGGTGTGCGGCTCGGGCCTCAAGGCCGTGATGCTCGCCGCACAGGGCATCGCCACCGGCGACATCGACATTGCCGTGGCCGGCGGCATGGAGTCGATGAGCAACTGCCCGTATCTGTTGCCCAAGGTCCGCGAAGGACTCCGCATGGGCAACAGCACGGTCGTCGACTCGATGATTCAGGACGGCCTGTGGTGCGCGTTCGAGAATTACCACATGGGGAACGCCGGCGAAGTGGTGGCCGACGCCTTCCACGTGGGCCGCGCGGCGCAGGACGACTACGCCGCGAAGAGCCACGCCAAGGCCGCACTCGCTGCCGCGAACGGGTGGTTCGACGATGAGATCGTGCCGGTGAGCATTCCGCAGAAGGGACGCGATGCGCTGTCGTTCCGCGTTGATGAATCGGTGCGTGCCGACACGTCGGCGGACGCGCTCGCCGCGCTCAAGCCGGCGTTCAAGAAGGACGGCACGGTGACTGCCGGCAATGCGCCACCGGTGAACGACGGCGCGTCGGCGCTCGTCCTGATGTCGTCCGGGCGCGCCAGGGCACTCGGTCTCACCCCTCTCGCGCGCATCGTCGCCCAGGCCACGAGCGGGCTGGCGCCGAAGATGGTGCTGATGACGCCGGTCGACGCCGTGCGCAAGGTGCTGAAGAAGGCCGGCTGGACGATGCACGATGTCGATCTGGTGGAGTTGAACGAAGCGTTCGCCGTGCAGGCCGTGGCCGTGTTGCAGGAACTCGGGCTCGGGCAGGAACGGGTGAACGTGCACGGTGGCGCCGTCGCGCTCGGTCACGCCATCGGATCGTCCGGATCGCGCGTGCTCACCACGCTGCTCTACGCGATGAAACGGCGCGGCGTCCGACGCGGCATCGCCACGCTGTGCATGGGCGGCGGCAATGGGCTGGCGCTGGCGGTGGAACGGAACTGACTCAGGGCTCAGGGCCTAAGGCTTAAGGCTTATGAGAATCCTGGCTCTGTGTCTCTGTGTCTCTGTGCCTCTGTGGCCTGAATCGGATTCTAGGTTCTGGATTCTGGATTCTGCTGACGTGTGAGTGAGATGTTCTTCGTGCTTTCGCGCCTTCGTGGCGTCTTTTTCTTCGTGGCCTAGGCAATGGACATCAAAACAATCGGCGTCGTCGGTGCGGGCACCATGGGCAATGGCATTGCGCAGGTGTTCGCGCAGGCCGGCTACGAGGTGAAGCTCGTGGACATCGCGCAGCCGACGCTCGACAAGGCGCGCGGGTCCATAGAGAAGAGCCTCGCCAAGTTCGTCGAGAAGAACAAGATTTCGGCTGCCGACCGCGAGGCCACGCTGTCGCGGCTCACGCTCACCACCGCGCTCGACGATCTCAGCAACGCCGACGTCGTCGTCGAGGCGATTGTCGAGAACCTCGAGATGAAGTGCTCGCTGTTCTGCAGCCTCGACGCGATCACGCCCGGCCATGCGCTGCTCACGTCGAACACGTCGAGCATTTCGATCACCGTGCTCGGCGCCGCCACCAGGCGCGCCGACAAGGTGCTCGGCATGCACTTCATGAATCCGGTGCCGCTGATGTCGCTCGTCGAGTTGATCCGCGGGCAGGCGACGTCAGACGAATCGATGCACGCCGCCACGGTGCTGTGCCAGGCGCTTGGCAAGAACGGTGTCGAAGCGGCGGACTACCCCGGCTTCATCGCCAACCGCATCCTCATGCCGATGTTGAACGAGGCGTTCTACGCGGTCATGGAAGGGGTCGGTACGCCCGATGCCATCGACACGGTGATGAAGGGCGGCATGAACCATCCCATGGGACCGCTGACGCTGGCCGACTTCATCGGCCTCGACGTCTGCCTGGCGATTCTCAACGTGATGCACGACGGGCTCGGCGATCCGAAGTACCGTCCCTGCCCGCTGCTCAAGCGGATGGTCGCGGCGGGATACCTTGGTCGGAAGTCGGGACAAGGCTTCTACGTGTACGCGTAGCGCGCCACCAGGCCGCAAGTACCAGCG
>CADEEX010000394.1 GCA_902826465.1 uncultured Acidobacteriota bacterium | reverse complement strand
AACATGAGGTTGCCGGGCGCGATCACCGGCGTCCAGTAGATCACCGGCTTGGCGAGGTCGGTCCGGGTGTCGGGGCTCGGAATCGGCACGCCGTTGTAGTTGGTCGCATAGGAAGCCAGCGGCCAGCCGTAGTTCTTGCCTGGCTCGATCAGATTCAGCTCGTCGCCGCCCCGTGGACCGTGTTCGAGCTCCCACAGCTTGCCATCCGGGGCGAAGGCCAGGCCATAGGGCGTCCGGTGACCGGAGCTCCAGATCTCTGCCGGTGCCCGGTTCGATGCCGGGAACGTGTAGGTGCTGACGACGGGCGCAGTCTTGGCCGCTTCCGTGTCGCGAGCTGGATTGATCAGAGGCACGCTGGCCGCGCCGGTCTTGCCGGCATTCGGGTTGCCGGCCGCGGGCACTCCGTCGAGCGTGAGGCGAACGATCTTTCCCAGCGTCTGGTCCGGATCCTGCGACACCGTCATGCGCATGCGGTCACCAACGGTCAGGAACAGATACTGGCCGTCTGGCGAAAAGGCGACCTGTGCGCCCACCTGGCCACCTTGGCCCTTGGGCATCTGCCGCCACAGCACGTTCAAGCCGTCGAGGCTCGCCGTCCCTTCGCCAATGACCAGCTTAGCCCGTGCCAGCGCCAGGCCCGACCCGCCGTCCCCCGGTTCCGAATAGGTGAGGTAGACGCTCTGGTCGGTGGCGTAATGCGGCGACAGGAAGATGCCGAGCATGCCACCCTGCCCCTGATACAGCACCGCCGGGGCATTCGCCACCGGCGTCTTCTCGCCCTTTGGCGAGACGAGCCACACTGGGCCGACCTTTTCGGTGACGAGCATCTCGCCATCAGGCAGGAAGGCGATGCGCCAGGGGCGATTGAACTCCGCCACCTTGGTCATCGTGAACGGCAGCTCGGCTTCGGGCTTCAGTGCCCCCGCGTTGACCTGCGCATTCGCCGTGCCCGACACCATCGTGAACAGCAATACCGTGTGCAAAAACGCCTTCATGAATCTCCTTCCCTCAAGACCGCTCGAGGCTGACCTAAGGGTACGATACCTCAGTGCCGCCCCTCTACTTCGCCCTTGAATACGACGTCGTGCCCAATTTTGTTGAGCGTCGCGCGCCCTTCCGCGACGCGCACCTGGCCCACGTCCGCGCCGCCCGCGATCGGGGCGAAATCTTCATGGCCGGCGCCGTTGGCGAGCCGCCCCAGGGGGCGCTGCTGATTTTCAAGGTGCCGGACGCCTCGGTCGTTGAGGCCTTTGCCGGGGCGGACCCTTATGTGCTCCACCAGCTTGTCACGGCCAGACGCGTGCGGCGATGGCACGTGGTCGTCACTGCCGAGCGTTAGATGGCTGCCGCACTGCCGCCCGGCCCCGGTCGCACGTTGCGGACGCTGCTGGTGTACGGCCCAGGGCGCAACCCGCTGGCCTTTTTCAGCGGCCTTGCTGCCACCTACGGTGACATCTCATTCACCTACATGGCGAGCGAGCGTCTCTGTCTGCTGAATCACCCGCGGCTGGTGAAAGACGTGCTGGTCACGCACCAGAAGAACTTCCGGAAGGGGCGGGGGCTCGAGCGTGCGAAGCGCCTGCTAGGGGAAGGGCTGCTGACCAGCGAGGGGACGGTGCACCTGCGGCAACGTCGACTGATGCAGCCGGCGTTTCACAAGGACCGGATCGCCGGCTACTCGCAGGTGATGACGTCTCAGGCGGAGCAACAGCAGGCCGCCTGGCACGACGGCGAGCCGGTGGATATGGCCCGCGAAATGACACGGCTGACCCTCGCCATCGTCGGCAAGACGCTGTTCGACGCCGACGTGGAGTCGGAAGCCAGGAACGTTGGCGACGCCCTGACCGCGGTGCTCGACACGTTCTGGATTTCGATGCTGCCGCTCATCGACGTACTCGAGCGGCTACCGCTTCCTGCGCTGCGCCGGGGCAAGGCGGCGCGCGCCGAGCTCGATCGGATCATCTACGGGATGATTGCTGACCGGCGCCGTGACCTGCACGACCGCGGCGACCTGCTGTCGATGCTGTTGATGGCGCAGGATGAAGAGGCCGATGGCGCTGGCATGAGCGACCAGCAGGTCCGGGACGAGGCGATGACGATCTTTCTCGCCGGCCACGAGACCACCGCCAATGCCCTGTCGTGGATGTTCTATCTCCTCAGCCAGTCGCCGGAGATCGAACAGGCCTGGCATCACGAACTCGAGGCCGTACTCGGCGACCGCGTCCCGACGCTGGACGACATCGGCCGGCTGCCGCTTACTGAACAGATCATCACCGAGACGATGAGGCTGTATCCGCCGGCGTGGGTGATCGGGCGCCGCGCGATCGATGACTACCCGGTGGGCGACTACGTGGTGCCGGCCCGTACGATTGTGCTCGTCAGCCCCTACCTGCTGCAGCGCGACGCCCGTTACTTTCCAGAACCTCAGCGGTTCCTGCCGTCACGCTGGACGCCGGAGTCCAAGGCCTCGTTGCCGCCCTTCGCGTACTTCCCCTTCGGCGGCGGCACGCGCCGCTGCATCGGCGAGCAGTTCGCCTGGATGGAACTGATGCTGGTGGCCGCCACGATTGGTCGCCGCTGGAGTTTCCGCGTCGATCCGTCACATCCGGTGGAACCGCAGCCGGTGGTGACGTTGCGGATGAAGCATGGACTCAAAGGCACGCTGCACCTGAGACCGCAATGATCACCCGTTTCGCCCCTGCCCCGACCGGTCATCTGCACCTGGGCCATGTCGTGAATGCGATCTACGTGTGGGGGCTCGCGCGTGCACTCAGTGGGCGTGTGCTGCTGCGTATCGAGGACCACGATCGGACTCGTAGCCGCGCCGACTACGAGCGCGCCATCCTCGACGATCTCGACTGGCTCGGCCTCGCGCCTGACGAACCGTCCACTGACGCGTTCAGGGGCGGCGTGTGCGAAGGGCGGCAGCGCGATCGGCAGCCTGTGTATGAGCGAGCGCTGGCCACGTTGCGCGCTCAGGGACTGGTGTACGTGTGTGGGTGTTCACGGCGAGAGATCGCCGCGGCGGCAGGAGGCAATGCCGACGACGAGTTGCGCTATCCAGGCACGTGCGCGGAGAAGCGATTGCCTGAACGGCTCGGATCGGCGCTACGAGTGCGGTTGCCCGCAACCGTCGAGCGCTTCGTCGACGGCGTTCATGGCGAGTTGGAACAGCGCCCCTCAGTGCAGTGCGGCGACCTGCTCCTCCGCGATCGCGATGGCCACTGGACGTATCAGTTCTCCGTCGTCGCCGACGACATGGCCCAAGGCATCACACATGTGATCCGCGGTGACGACCTGCTGGCGTCCACGGGGCGGCAGATTCTGCTGGCGCGGCTGCTCGGCCGCGCGGTCGCGCCGACGTTCGTTCATCACCCGCTGATTATGAAATCGCCCACGCAGAAGTTGAGCAAGGCCGACCGCGACACCAGCGTTCGTGACCTGCGCGCCAGCGGTCTGACCGCCGCAGATCTCGTCGGTCGCGCCGCCTACCTCGTTGGCCTTACTGACACGTTGGGACCGCTGTGCGCCGCGGAGTTGCTGCGGCTGCCGCGTGTGGGGGAACTTGCGGCTCGTCTGACTGCGCTCGAGCCCTAACCCCTAGATCCGAGCCCCGAGACTGGAACCATGATCAAGACCTACGGCCTCACCCACATTGCCTTGCAGGTCCGCGATCTGGACCGCGCGGCGAGTTTCTACAAAACCATGTTCGGATCGGTCGAGGTCTATAGGGGCGACGATTTCGTGCAACTGCAGACACCGGGTACGCGCGACGTAATAGTGCTCCAGAAGGGCGACGCCGCGACCATTGGCTCGTCTGGCGGTATCGCACACTTCGGCTTCAGGCTGCAGCACGAGAAAGACATCAACGCCGCAGCGGAGGCCGTCCGCGCCGCTGGCGGCGTCGTGAAGGAGCAGGGCGAATTCTGCCCTGGCGAGCCGTACCTGTTTGCGACCGATCCCGACGGCTACCAGATCGAGATCTGGTTCGAGATTCCGACCAGTGTGGATGGGGAGATCGGGTGATGTGGTGATGTGGTGATGTGGTGATGTGGTGATGTGTGGTCAGTCGCCGTCGCGGTGGACCGTGTCCATCGAGAACGCCGGCAGGCAGACCGCGATGTACTCGGCTCCATCACTCTCCGGCGTGCTGTAGCGAATCCATTCGCCTGGCGCCGTGACGATGGCCTGACCGGCTCGCACGTCCATCACCCCACCCTCATGTTCGACCCGAATCATCCCGTGCAGGACGACGGTGATCTCCTCGAACTCGGGCCGCTGGCCTGGTTCCACCCAGCCTTGCGGCGAACGCATGCGCGCGACGCTGACGCCGGCATGACCGGAATTCACGCGACCGGCGAACTCTTCGATGCGCTTGGGCTTGTTGCCGGCGGCGGC
>CADEEX010000393.1 GCA_902826465.1 uncultured Acidobacteriota bacterium | reverse complement strand
CCTGATGGTCAATCCCTACGATGTCGAGGCCATGGCGGCCACCATCGCGCGCGCGCTGACGATGCCAGTGGACGAACGGCGCGAACGAATGCGGACGCTGCGGCGCCGCGGGTCGACCTGGGACGTGAACACCTGGGCGGCTCGATTTCTCGAGAGTCTGGCGACATCGCGACCATCGCGGCCGTCCCCTGCCGAGGACTCGTCGGCGCTCATGCGGGCGCTGGCGGTCGCGCGTGAAGGGGACATCCGCCTGATGCTCGACTACGACGGCACGCTCGTGCCGTTCGCCCACCTGCCCGAGCTGGCGGCGCCGGATCCCGCGCTACTCGAGCTCCTCGAGCGCCTGCTTCAGCTCGAGGGCGTCAGGATCGATATCGTCAGTGGCCGCGCCCGCGAGTCGCTTGACGAGTGGTTCGGCCACCTGCCGCTGGCCTTGTGGGCGGAACACGGATTCTGGTGGCGCCTCGAACGGGGCCGACCATGGGCGTGCGGCGTCGACCTTCATCCAGGCTGGGTCGATCGCGTGCAACCGATCCTCGACCAGTTCACGGCCAACACCCCAGGCTCGTCGATCGAACTCAAGAGTGCGTCGATCGCCTGGCACTATCGCAATGCGCCGGAAGAGTTCGGCGCGCGTCAGGCCCACGAACTTCGGCTGCTGCTCACCTCGGCGCTGAGCAACCAGCCGTTCGAGGTGCTCGAAGGAAAGCGGGTCATCGAGGTCAGGCTGCGCGGCGTCAGCAAGGCCGTCGTCGCCCGCAGTCTGCGCACGCAGACCGCCGGCACCGTGGTCGCCTTCGGCGACGATCACACGGATGAAGACCTGTTTCGGGCGCTACCGCCAGGCAGCATCACCGTAGGCGTTGGGGAGAGGCCGACGCGGGCCCGATTCACCGCACGCGACTTCGTCGAGGTGCGACAAATCCTCCACGCGCTGACGAGGATCCGACGAGGCCAGACACCCGGCGACACCCCGTAGCCGACGAGTCACATTGGCGCGTCTTCCGGCGCCCGTGCCGCGAATTGCAGCGGCTTGCTCCACAGACTCTCAAGCCCTTCCAGAATGTCCGACGCCCATCGAAAGACATCGCGTCCAGCGACGACGCGGCGCATGGCGGCCATGCGCGCCCGGCGTTCGTGCGGCGGCATGTCGACTGCGGCGGCCATCGCGGCGCTGAAGGCGTCGATATCGTAGGGATTGATGATCAGCGCTTCGCTCAGCTCCTGCGCAGCGCCCGCCAGCCCGCTCAGGATCAGCACACCGTCCTCATCGTCGCGTGACGCGACGAACTCCTTCGCCACGAGATTCATGCCGTCATGCAAAGAACTGACAACGCAGAACTGCGCCAGGCGATACAGCGCGACCAGGCCTTGTAGCGGCAATGCCGCCTTGTGATAGTGGATGGGCGGCGGTTGGCCCGGCCGCGTGTGCCGGGCGTTGACCTCGTCGACCTTGCGATCGATCTCGGCTTCAATCGCGCTGTAGCTGTCGAGCGTCGAACGTGAGGGCACGCCGACCTGAACGAAGGTCAGCTGGCCAGCCAGTTCCGGCCGCAGTGTGAATAGACGGTCCAGGGCCTCGAGTCGCTCGGGAATCCCTTTGGTGTAGTCGAGGCGATCGACGCCGAGACCAATGATCGGAGCGCTGAGCTGAAAGGCGTCGCGGAGTCGCTGCTGCTCGTGCTCGAGGGCCGGGGCAGCAGCGACGGCCTGAATCCGGTCGTAATCCACGCCGATCGGCACCGCCGTCACCGTGCAGACGTGGCCGTCGATCCAGATGCGCTGATCGTCGGATTCCACGTCGCCGCCGAACTCGTCCTCGACGGCGAGCACGAAGTTGCGGCGATCGCGCTCGACCTGGAACGCCACCAGGTCGTTGGCCAGCAGTCCTGAGAGCAGTTCCCTTCGCCACGGGCAGATGCGGAATCGATCCGGGTAGGGCCAGGGAATGTGCCAGAACAAGGCGGTCCGCACCAGCGGTCGTCGTTCGCGCAGCCGGGCGGCGACGAGCGCGAGATGGTAGTCCTGGATGAACACGGGCGTCTCCGCATGGGCGGCGCCAAGCTCCTGGTCGATCGCTTCGGCAAAGCGTGCGTTCACCTCCTGGTATGCCGCCCAATCGTCGCCGCGGAACTGTGGGCGGACATCGACCAGATGACAGAGCGGCCACAGTCCCTCATTGGCAAAGCCCGCGTAATAGGCGTCATAGGTCGCGGTGTCGAGCCACAGGCGGCGCAGTGCGTACGAAGGGTTGTCCGGTGGCACGGCCACCTTGCCGGCGGCATCCGACACAGCGCGATCCGCAGATCCGTCGGCATACGCGATCCAGACGCCGTGACGCTCGCGCATCAGCGCATCGAGGGCCACCGCCACGCCGCCGGTCGCGGTCTTGACCTGGATCCGTCCGTCGCTGTCGTAGTTGTGCAGGTAGGGTTCGCGGTTCGACACGACCAGCAACGGCCGCGACGCTGTCGCATCGATTTCGCCGGCGCGGGCCAGGCCGAGCCGGAACAAGGCCGGGCCGACCAGTTCGTCGATTGCGACCAGTGCTACGAGTAGTGCCTGCACGCGGGCGCCCCAGGTTGGAAACTCAGTCGCCAGAATGGACGCCAATCCCAACGTGATCCCGGCCTGCGAGATCAGGCCGGTCCAGGCGTGCGCTCCCGTGGCCGGGTCGATGCCGGAACTCCAGACGCCGGCGGCGATGCCGCCTCGAATCAGCGCCACCCGCAGGACGACGAGCACAGGGGCCAGGATCCAAAGCCGCGCCAGCGCATTCAGATCGAGGGACGCGCCAATCGCGGCAAAGAATACGACGAGGACCGGCAGTGCGCCGCGGCGAATGGCGACCTTGAGCGCATCGCCCTGAGGCGCGGCCACGTTCTGCATGACCATGCCCGCCGCCATTGCGGCCAGTAGCGGTTCGTATCCCTGCGTGAAGCCCACCTGGCCCAGCACCACGCACACGGCCAGCAGCACCAACGTCACTTCACGATTGATGTAGCGTAGATACAACGCGAACAGCGCGCCGATCAGGCTGCCGAACGCGATGGCTCCGCCGATCTCCCACGCCAGCCGGGCGATGACGCTGACCTCTGCCGCCGGTCCACCCAGTGTCGCCCTCGCCATCTGCATGAACAGCGAGAACAGCACCAGGGCCACGACGTCGGAGGCGACGACGATGGCCAGCACCAGATCGCTGAGGCGTCCACGCGCACCCGTCTCGGAGATGACGGCGGCCGACATCGTCGGCGAGAAACTGATGACGATGACGACAAACAGCGCCACCATGGCCAGCTTGCCCATGCCTGCGGCCTCAGGGGCGACCGGTAGCCACGGCCACGCCAGCCAGGCCAGCACGAAAAGGCTGCTCATGGCGACAGCGAGCATGACGGCAATGAGGCGGCCGGTGCGCCAGGTGCGCAGCGTCAGGCGGTCGAAGTTGAGGCTCAGGCCGGCGACAAACGCAATGATGGTCGTCGCCAGCCCGTTCACGGCGCGCAACTGCTCGGCCATCGCCTCGGTGATGACGTTGCCAACGTACGGACCGATGACGACTCCGAACAACAGATAGCCAGTGAGCCTCGGCAGTCGGAACCGCCGCAGGCCTTCGCCCGCGACCATCGCGACGATGAGCGTGAATCCCAGGGCCAGTGCGGTGGTCGGCCGCGCCGGCACGCCAGCTGCCACCCGCTGCACCCACAGCACGACCAGGGTGACGAGTGCGGCGCCGAGCAGGCGCCTCATGTCTCCACCTCTGGACGCGTCAGCAGCCATGACAGCAGGTCGAACACCAACGCGCCGGCCACAATGACCGACAGCACCGTCACTGTGTGCGGCTGGCCGCTGATCCGGGTCGACTCCAGGGCGATTGCGATGCCGACCACCCCGGGAGAGGTCAGGTGCCACGCCGACGTCGCCGGTGCGGCGCGGCCGAAGGCCACGATCTGTGACAGGCGGTGTCCGAGCAGCTTGCCGGCGGAACGAAGCGCCACGTAGAGCAGCAGCAGGGCGAGCAGGGACGGCGATGGCGCGAGTCGTGCGCCCGCGATGATGAGCAACGGTACGGTGAGCGGGTGTTGCAGGTAGCGGAGGTCTCTCACGATGTGCTCCCGTCCGGCGCCACCGGCCAGGTTCCAGCACAGCCCCGCGAACAGGCCAGCGGCGAGTGCCGAAAGCGAGAGGTGAGCCGCGACGCCGCCGAGCAGCAGCACGGCGCCGATGGTGAACACGCGCTGCTCACTCTCCGCGGCGGTCTGCCGTACCAGCAGCACCGTGGCGACCGCGAGCACGACGGCCATGGCCGCGGTCTGCAGCAACAGCCAGGCGAATGCCGGCGGCGTGCTGGCACGGAACCAGACGGCAAGGAGCCCGGCGAGCAGGATCGGCAGGATGTCGTCAAGGTCG
>CADEEX010000392.1 GCA_902826465.1 uncultured Acidobacteriota bacterium | reverse complement strand
TCGATGTCCTTATGGCAAGAAATGCCTCACCTCCATTCAGGTCGCGGCGGTGGTTGAGGCTGTCCACGACGTGCTGCCTTCTGCGCTGACGCCGTTGCCCGCATGACCTGGAGCGCGACCGCCACAGCGAGGAACCGTCCCACCCTGGCGGCTGTTGGCGCAGTGGCGTTTCTCATTCGGCTCTTCGTGGCGCTGGCGATGGGTGGGCTGTCGCGCCCAGAGGTGAACGAGTACAACTCGATGGCACGGGCGATGCTCGACGGGCGCGGCTACATCTTCGGCCACCTCGGCATCATCTATCACTCGTACGCGCCACCGCTGCATACCTGGCTCACGGTGGCGTCGTACTGGGTCGCGCACTCGCTGATGCCGCTGATGCTGCTGCAGTGCGTCGCTGGCGCGATGACCGCCATCGCGAGTGCGGCCATTGCGATGCGGCTCTTTGGAGAAGCGCGCGCCGGTCTGGCCGCAGGACTCCTGGTCGCGATCGATCCTGGCCTCGTCGTGTATGCCTCGACCAAGGCGCATCCGCTGACGTTCGACGCTCTGTTCTTTACGCTGGCGCTGTTGCAGACGTTACGTGTGGCCGACGCGCCGGGCATTAAACGTGGCGTGCAGTTCGGCGCCATCGTCGGCATAGGCGCGTTGTCGCGGGGCACCATGGTGATCTTCCTTCCGGTGGCGGCGGTGTGGCTGGTGTTCGCCGGACGCGGCACGCGCCAGCGCACATTGTGGCGGTCGGTCGCGGTCGCGTGCGTCGTTGCCGTGCTGCTCATCGCGCCGTGGTCCATACGGAACACGCTGGTGCATCACCGCTTCGTGTGGCTGTTGACCACGGATGGCGAAGATTTCTGGCGCGGCAACAATCCGTACGCCACCGGTCACTCGTACATCACCCCCGGACACACGGTGCTCAACGCGCTCCCTGTCGAGGAGCGCGCCGACCTCGAGCGACAGCCGGACGAGCTCGCGCAGTCGCAGTGGTTCATGGATCGCGCCATGACCTATGTGAAGGCGCATCCGGCCGCGTTCGTGCGTCTCACACTCACGAAGCTCGGACAGTTCTGGTCGTATGCCCCGCAGACGGGCGTCCACTATCCGGCAGGGTGGCTGCCGACATACCTCGTCTACTACGTCGCGGCGCTGGTGCTCGCCGTAGCCGGCGCACGTCGAGCGTGGGCGTCGGGCGGAACGGCTGCGGCCGGTGCCGTGCTGGTCCTGCTGTTTCTCCTCGGGCTGTCGTCGTTGCAAAGCCTCTACTACGTTGAGGGACGCCATCGCTGGGCGGTCGAGCCCATGTTGCTGGCGCTGAGCGCTGGCGGTGCCACCCGTTTGTGGGAACGAGCGGCTCGCCGCAGCGGCGGAGTGGACGAACCTCGGGCGTGACACCGAAGAAGCCACGCGTGCTGATGGTGGTGGGCGCCTACTATCCGGAGATGAGCGGTGCCGGCCTGCAGTGCCGCACGCTCATCGGACGCCTGCGCCATTCCGTCGACTTCATCGTGCTGACGACGACCGCGCGTCCGCAGTGGCCGACGCCAGACGTCGAACAGGGCACCCCTGTGCATCGCGTCTTTGTCGAGCCTCGGTCGATCCTTTCGAAGATGCGCGGCCTCTGGCTGTTTACCGCCGTGTTTCTTCGACTGCGACACCGTGTCGATATCGTGCACCTGCACGGCTTCTCGCAGAAATCGGTGCTGATCATCGCGCTGGCGTACCTGACTCGCCGGAAGATCGCGATCAAGCTGACGTCGTTTGGCGACGACGACCCTGAAGCGATCGCCCGACGTGGCTGGCTCGCGTTCCTGGCGTTTCGTCAGGCCGATCTGTTCTTCGCCGTCAGTCCGCGTTTTCGCGCATCGTACGATGCGGCACGGCTGCCGGCCGATCGCTTCAGACTCATTCCGAACGGTGTCGATCTCGAACGGTTCACGCCAGCGTCTGCCGAAGAACGTCAGTCGACCCGGCGATCGCTCGGACTGCCGATCGACGCCTTTGTGGTGTTGTTCGTCGGATTTTTCTCCAGGGAGAAGCAACCGGACCTGATGTTCGATGCGTGGGCCGCGTTCGCCCGCGACTATCCGGACACCGTCTTGGTCTTTGTCGGCGCCACCTTGTCGAACTACTACGAGATCGATGGCAGTCTGGCTGCGCGCATTCGCGCACGGGCGACCGGCGCCGGGCTGGTCGAACGCCTGCATTTCGTTGAATCGACCCACGAGATCGAGCAATTCCACCGCGCGGCAGATGTGTTTGCGATGCCGTCGCTGCGCGAGGGCATGCCCAACGCGTTGCTCGAAGCCATGGCCTCAGGAAGCGCCTGCGTTGTGAGCCTGCTTCCCGGCATCACTGACCGCATCGTTGACGACGGCCGGAGCGGTCTTCTGGTCGACCCTGCCGACCGGGCGGCGTGGACCGGCGCGCTTCGACGTCTTGCGCTCGAGCCCACGCTGCGTGTTCGCCTCGGCGCCGAGGCACGTCGCACGGCGATCGAGCGATTCGGACTCGGCGAAACGGCCCGCGCCTACCTGTCGTGCTACGGTGAACTGCTCGGAGACGCGCCATGTGCGGGATAGCGGGCATCCTGCAGCGCGATCGGGCACTCGTGTCGCGCGATGTGCTCACACGCATGGGCACGGCCATCGCACATCGGGGACCCGACGATCGCGGCATCGTCATGCGGGGCGGCGTGGCCGACGCCGCCCCGTTTGTCGGCCTGGTCAGTCAGCGTCTGAGCATTGTCGATCGCGCCGGGGGCCATCAGCCGATCTCGAGCGAAGACGGGACGATCTGGACGGTCCTGAACGGCGAGATCTACAACTTCCAGACACTCCGCACCGAGCTTGAACGCGAGGGGCACCGCTTCTCGACGCACACGGACACCGAAGTCATCGTCCACGGCTACGAACAGTGGGGCGAGCACGTGGTGGAGCGGCTGGACGGCATGTTTGCGTTCGCGCTCTGGGACGATCGCGCGGAGCGCCTGCTGTTGGCGCGCGATCGCTTCGGCAAGAAGCCGCTGGTCTATTTTGACGATGGCGGGCGCCTCGCGTTCGCGTCGGAACTGCAGGCGCTGCGCGTGGTGCCAGGATTTCCGGACGAAATCGATGGCGAGGCGCTCGGTGCGTATCTCGCCTACATGGCAATTCCCGCACCGCTGACCATCTACCGTGGGGTCAGGAAGCTGCCGCCGGCGCATGTCCTGACGTGCACTGGATCGCAGGTGGCGCTCCGTCGGTACTGGACGCTGGCATATCGCCCGAAGTCGACCGCCAGCGAAGCCGAGGCCACACGGCAGGTCGGCGTCCTGCTGCAGGCGGCCGTCGAGAAGCGACTGATGGGTGAGGTCCCGCTTGGAGCACTGCTCAGCGGTGGTGTTGATTCGACCGCCGTCGTCAGCACCATGGCCGCCGTCTCGACGCAGCCGGTCAAGACCTTCTCGATAGGATTTGACGATCCCGAGTACGACGAACTGCCCTATGCGAGGGAGGTCGCGCGGTTGTTTCGGTGCGAGCATCACGAGTTCGTCGTAAAGCCCACAGCCATGGATATTCTGCCGGCCGTCGTGCGTCACTTCGGCGAACCGTACGCCGACTCGTCGGCGATCCCGACCTGGCATCTGGCGAGGCTGACTCGCGGCCAAGTGACCGTGGCGCTCAATGGCGATGGCGGCGACGAGGTGTTTGGTGGCTACGGGCGTCACCTCGCCAATCGGCTGGCCGAAGGCTGGCAGCGCGTCCCGTTACCGATCCGTGGCATGGCGGGTGCCGTCGCTGGTAGTGGGCTGGGTACCGCTCTCGGCGCGGGCCGCGCCGCCCGTGTGATGCGAACCGCGGTATTCTCGCGTGCGGAGCGCTATCGGCAGTGGGCCGGAGTCTTCAGCGACACCCTCGCCCGCGAGGTGTCGCTCCACCCGGCGTCGAACGAAGCGGTGGACGCGCAGTTCGCGAGCGTGCGCGACCTCGATGCGGTCGACGCGATGCTCGCCGTTGATACGGGGTTCTATCTGCCGACCGATCTGCTGCCGAAGATGGACATTGCCAGCATGGCGCATTCATTGGAACTGCGATCGCCGCTGCTCGATACGGCGCTGGTTGAGTATGTGGCCGCTTTGCCTTCGCGCTTCAAAGTGCGGCGGATGACGGGGAAATACCTGTTGAAGCAGGCCACGGCCCGCCGCGTGCCGATGGCGCTTCTGCAACGCCGGAAACGCGGCTTCGCCGTGCCGATGGGCCGCTGGTTTCGCGGTGAACTCCAGACCTTCCTCCGCGACCATCTGCAGCGATCACACGCCGCACAGGCCGGCTGGCTGCAGCAGGCCGGGGTGACACGCCTCATCGATGCGCATACCACCGGGCAGGCAGACTATGCGCACCATCTCTGGGTACTGTTGATGTTCGAACTGTGGTACCGA
>CADEEX010000391.1:1406-4425 GCA_902826465.1 uncultured Acidobacteriota bacterium | reverse complement strand
TCGGACTGCCGATCGTCCGCATCGGGCAGATGGGCGAACAAAGCCGCGTACACAACCTGTTCCGGACCTTGCACGCACTCGGATCGAGCATGCAGCACGCCGGCGCCCGGCTCGACCTGCCGGCCGGCCTGGCGGCGCTCGAGCGGCATCTGTCTGGCGCGGCGGTCGAAACGTTGGCGCACTGACACGCGGCTTTGGGCCCCCGGCTTCAGCCTTTGGCCCGAACCCTGGAACCCTGGAACCCTGGAACCGTGGAACCATGGAACCGTGGAACCGTGGAACGTGAGATGTACAATCGCGCGCGATGAACATCCTGGCTCTCATCCGCGCGCGCGACGGTGGCTCCCGCGGGCCGCTCGTTGCTTTCTTCGCCCTCATCCTGCTGCTGTCGCCTTCGCTGCACGCGCAGTCAAAACCCGAGGCCTACAAGGCCCGGTTGTCGCCGCTTGGCGTGACCAATGCCACAGTGGCCACCACGACCGGCGTCGGCGCGGTCACCGCGTCGCTGACCGGGACAAAGTTGACCATCGAGGCGACGTTTGAAGGGCTGACCGGAATGGCGACTGCCGCCAATCTGCGCCGAGGACCGAAAGGTATTCCCGGTCCGGTCGTATTCGACCTCGAGTTCCCGAAAGCGTCGGAAGGCAAGATCACGGCGGCACTTGACCTGAAGCCCGAGCAGATCGAAGACCTGCGCGCGGGCCGGTTGTATCTGCAAATTCACAGCGAGCGGGCCCCTGATGGGAGCATCCGCGGCTGGTTGCTCAAGTAGGTGGCTGCCATGCGTGTCAACCGTCTCGTCTCCGGTGTCTTTCTCTTCTCGATCGCCGCGCTCGGCGTCCGCATCATCGCGCAGCAGCCTGCCGGCGGGGCTTATACCGCGGAACAGGCGCAGGCCGGGCGCGGGCTGTACGACCGTGAGTGTGCGAGCTGCCACGGGCCGACGCTCGCGGGTGGCGGCGCGCCGGCGCTGGCCGGCACGGCCTTTATGTCCACGTATCGCGGCAAACCGGCGAGCGACCTCTACTCGTTCGTCGAGAGCCAGATGCCGCCTGGCGGCAATCCGGCGCTGACGAAGGAAAACTTCGCGCAGATCGTCGCCTTCATTCTGCAGCGGAACAATGTCGCCGCCGGGACGCAGGCGCTGCGCGCTGAGTCCACCTCGCCGATCGTGGCAAGCGCCGCTCCGGCCGCCCCACCGCAGGTGGCCGCCGCGCAAGGCGCACAACCACCGGCAGGCCGTGGCGCGGCGCCACCCGAGCCCGGCGCCGGTCGCGGGCGTGGAGTCGCGCAGCAGCCGGGTCGCGGTCTCACGGTGAAAGGGACCGTCAAGAACTTCCGGCCGGTCACTGGCGAGATGCTGAAGAACCCGGATCCGGCCGACTGGCTGATGGTCCGCGGCAACCAGAAGGCGTGGAACTACAGCGCGCTGAATCAGATCACGGCGGCCAACGTGAAAGGGCTGCAGCTCGCCTACGTCTGGAACATGGGTGAGGGACAGAGCGAACCGGCGCCGCTTGTGCACGACGGCACCTTCTTCCTGGTCACGCCGAACAACGTCATTCAGGCGGTTGATGCCCGCCGCGGCGACCTGATTTGGGAATACCGATCGGGGCCGGAACCGAGCGCGAAGATGCGCAACATCGCGCTGCACGGCAACCACGTGATTCACGCGACGACTGACGCGCGGCTGCTCGCGCTCGACGCGCGCACCGGCAACAAGGTGTGGGAATCGCGGGTCGCCGACTCGACACGAGGCTTCGAGGAATCGAGCGGACCGATCGTGGTCAACGACACCATCCTGCTCGGACTCGCCGGGTGCTCGCGCTACGACGAGTTCGGCTGCTGGATCAGCGCCTACGACGCCAATACCGGCGCCCAGAAGTGGAAGTTCAACACGATTGCGCAGCCGGACGAACCGGGCGGCGACACCTGGGCCGGACTGCCACCAACCTTCCGCGCCGGCGCCGAGACCTGGATCACGGGGAGCGTTGACGCCGACCTCAGGATGACCTATTGGGGCGTGGCACAGGCCAAACCGTGGGTGCCGGCCAGCCGCCACATGACGATCAACGACAAGGCGCTCTATAGCAACGCCACGGTCGCGCTCGATATCGATACCGGCAAGTTGAAGTGGTATTTCCAGCACGTGCCCGGTGAAGCACTCGACCTCGACGAAGTGTTCGAGCGCGTGCTCGTTGATGTCGACGGCCGCCAGGTGGTCTTCTCAGCCGGCAAGAACGGTTTCCTGTGGAAGAACGATCGCAAGACCGGCGAGTTCCTCGGGATGAAGGAAGTCGTCTTCCAGAACGTCTTCGACAAGGTCGACTACAAGACCGGCGCCGTCGAGTACCGCGACGACATCAAGAACGCCAAGGTCGGTGAGTGGATCCCCGCCTGCCCGAGCAGCGCCGGCGGCCACGACTGGCACGCGATGAGTTATCACCCGGGCAGCAGCCTGCTGGTCATTCCGCTGGTGCAGGCGTGCCTCGACAACCTGGCCACTGCGGTCGAACTGCGCGAAGGCTCCGGCGGCACCGCGTCGCAGCGCCGCTTCTACGAGATGCCCGGCACCAACGGCAACTTCGGCAAGCTCGCCGCCTACGATGTGCGCACGATGAAGGAAGTGTGGAGCGTCGAGCAGCGCGCCTCGTTCATCACCGCCGCAGTGTCCACCGCCGGCGGCGTCGTGTTCGCGGGCGATCTCGATCGCAACTTCAGGGCCTTCGACGTCAAGACCGGGAAAGTGTTGTGGGAGACCCGGCTCGGCACCTCGGTGCAGGGGTTCCCGCTGTCGTTCAGTGTCGACGGCCGGCAGTACGTGGCCGTGACCACGGCCCTCGGCGGCACCAGTCCTCGCCAGGTGCCAAGCCTGGTCACGCCGGAGATTCGTTACCCGTCGAGCGGCAACGCGCTCTACGTGTTCGCACTGCCGACAACGAAATAGCTAACGCCTAGTTCGCCACCGAGGCACGGAGACACAGAGTTGCTAGGCTCTGTGCCTCCGTGTCTCTGTGGC
>CADEEX010000391.1:0-1306 GCA_902826465.1 uncultured Acidobacteriota bacterium | reverse complement strand
CTCTGTGCCTCCGTGTCTCTGTGGCACATTCAGGTAGCGCGCACTACGGCTCAGCCGAGAGACGCCGCTCGACCAGCCGCACAAGACGTTCGAGCTTCGGCGCCGCGTCAGTGTCTTCCTTGAGCGACAGCAGCGGGCCGAGTTCATCGCGGATGAGCGTCAGATCAATACGTCCGTGCTGTCGGATCAAAATCTGCTCGACGTCGGCCCAGTCCTGGTCGCGGCCGGCAAACACCTTGTGGACCAGCAGGTCTTCGCACGAGCACGTCGTCAGCGCCGCCGTGTCGCTGATACGCCAGAAGGTGGCTCGCTCGACGGTGCGCGCCTCGAAGGGAAGCGCCCCGAGGGCGACATCGACATCGACGCCGGTTGATGTGCGCGCCAGGAGCACGCGATGACGAAGCGCGAACGCTCGTCCATCGTCACGGCGCGGCTGCAGATCCTCGAGGAGGGCATCGATAAACTGTGCCTCGCCGCCGAAACCTGTCAGCAGGGTGATGTCGAGGTCGCGCGTGAAGCGGGGATTGCCCCAGCGTTGGACGGCAACGCCGCCGATGAAGCAGAAACGCCAGCCCCGACGCCTAAGAGATGCTTCGAGGGCCACCGCCGCGTCCAGTAGCGCCGCGAGGTTGTCACTCACGAGGAGCGCGGTGAAAGATGGCTTGCTGCTCGACCAGCCCAAGGCCGTTCAACGGGTTGGGCGGCGCCGGCGCGAAGAGCCGTAACGAACGGATGATGCGCAACGCGTCGGCATCTGTCATTGCCGCCAGTTCCTTCGCCTTGACGGCCTCGACGGCTTCCCAGTCGAGGGCAGACACCGAAGACGCTGCGTCGGGCCGCATCACCATGTGGAGCCAAGTATAGCGGTCGGTCTGACGCTTGACTTTGGCTGAGCCGGAGCGCCTAATAGAGGTGTTTGATAAATCAAACTCTATTGTTTGCCAGTGGCGCTCGCACGTTCCGACTCCTCGTAACAGTCGGATTCGTGGCCCTCGCTGCCCTTAGCCACGCGCAGGATGTTCCGCCCCAGGCACCGCCGCCCCCCCCGTTTCAGGCCTCAACCGGCCTGTCGGGGTACATGGACTTCCACTACAACAAGGCGAGCGACCGGGACGGCGAACTCGACTTCCACCGCTTCGTCCTGCTCATCACCCATCAGTTTTCAGACCGGCTCCGATTCGTCAGCGAACTGGAACTGGAACACGCGCTCATCGAGAGCCTCGAGCCGTCAGGGGAACTCGAACTCGAGCAGGCCTACATCGACTTCCTCCTCGACCGACGCTTCAACGTCCGCGCCGGCATGCTC
>CADEEX010000390.1 GCA_902826465.1 uncultured Acidobacteriota bacterium | reverse complement strand
CGCGGTAGCTGATCAGCGCAGCCACACCGATGCTGACGAGCAGGATGAGCCCGATCGTTGTCGAGCGCGACGCGGCGAACGCGAACTCGCCCTGTTGAAACGTCAGCGCCGGATACTTGAAGAAAAGCCTAAACAGCCACTCCATCGCCGCTCACTGGCCGCCATTCTATATGTCGAATCAGCAAATTTGGTGATCTGTTGATCTGGTGATTGAGTGATTTGCGGGAGGCCGCGACATCGTGTCCCCCGATTTGGAGGTTGACGCTCGTCCTCGGTTGCGACTAGGCACGGCTTGCGCCAGCGGACGATCGGATCGCAGAATCATCCAATCACCCAATCACAAAATTACCCGATGAACAGATTCCCACTGCTGGTGGCCACCACCAACCAGGGGAAGGTCCGCGAGATCCGTGAGCTGCTGAGCGGCGTCCCCGTCGATCTTCTGACGCTCGCCGACCTGCCGCGGCTGGAGCCCCCCGACGAGACGGGCGCGACGTTCGCCGAGAATGCGCAGCTGAAGGCGCGGTACTACGCGGCGCAGACAGGCATGACGGTGGTGGCCGAGGACTCCGGCCTCGAGATCGACGCGATGGATGGCGCGCCTGGCGTGCACTCGGCCCGTTTCGGTGGCGAGTCGAGCAGCTATCCGGAGAAGTTCCGCCTCATCGACGAGGCGCTGGCCAGGGTGCCCGATCGTCCGCGCACGGCGCGGTTCGTCTGTGCGCTGGCCGTGGCTGACGCCAACGGAGACATCTTCGACGCGCAGGGCACGGTGGACGGGCAGATCGAGATGCCACCGCGCGGTGACGGTGGGTTCGGCTACGACCCGATCTTCTTCTACCCGCCGTTCGGCTGCACGCTGGCCGAAGCCGGCGCGCGGAAGTCGGAGGTGTCGCACCGGGCGCAGGCATTCAACGCGCTGCGCGCGTTTCTACTCGAACGGCAGGCGCGAGGTATCGGTTGAACCCCAGTAACGCCGCTCGTGCTCGAGCAGCCAGGTCTTGCGGTCGAGTCCCCCGCCGTAGCCGGTCAGGGTGCCGTTGGCGCCGATCACGCGATGGCACGGCACAATGATGGCGATCGGGTTGGCGCCATTCGCCATGCCCACGGCGCGCGCGGCCGAGGGCGTCCCGACGATCGTCGCGATCGCGCCGTAGCTCGTCGTCGTGCCTGGCGGGATCTGGCGCAACGCCGTCCAGACGCGCGCTTCGAACGGCGCGCCCCGCGGCGCGAGCGGCAGCATCGAGATGTCTGCGCTCGTCCCACTGAAGTAGCGCGCAGACCACTCACGCGCCGCATCCAGCACGTGGTTGTGGCCATCTTCGACCACAGCGTCGCCGAACCAGCGCGACAGACGTGCATCGAGCCGGTCCATCCGCTCGGGATTGAAGAACTCGAACGCGCACAACGCGCGGTCGGTGGCGAGCGCGCGCATCACGCCGACCGGCGTGTCGATCATCGCGCGCACGAGCGTCATGCGACGAGGTGGCCGAACAGGGCCCGCTGCTTCTCGATGAGTTGGCGGATACCAAGATCGGCGAGGTCGAGCAGCGCATTGAGGGCGTCGCGATCAAAGGGCTGTCCCTCCGCGGTGCCCTGTACCTCGATGAACTTCCCGCGCCCGGTCTTGACGACGTTCATGTCGACCTCGGCGCGCGAGTCGTCGTCGTAGGCCAGGTCGAGCAGCGCCTCGCCGTCGACCACGCCCACGCTGATCGCGGCGACATAGTCGTTCAGCGGGATGCTGCGCACGGCATCGCGGCTCCGCAGCGTCTCGCAGGCGAGCGCCAGCGCCACAAAGGCGCCGGTGATGGACGCCGTGCGGGTGCCGCCGTCGGCCTGAATCACGTCGCAGTCGATCCAGATGGTCTTCTCGCCGAGCGCCGGCAGGTTGGTAATCGAGCGCAGCGACCGCCCGATCAGCCGCTGAATCTCCTGTGTGCGCCCGCCGACTTTGCCGGCCGTCGCTTCTCGCTGCGTCCGCGTGCCCGTCGCCCGCGGCAACATGCCGTACTCGGCAGTCACCCAGCCCTTGCCGGTGCCGCGGAGGAACGGCGGCACCCGATCCTCGACGCTGGCCGTGCAGATCACTTTTGTCTTGCCCGCTTCGATCAGCACCGAGCCCTCGGCGTGCGGCAGAAAATGTGGGGTCAGGGTGGTTTCGCGCAGCAGGTTGGCGGCGCGGCTGTCAGAACGCATCAGGGGGATCCTCTCGAATTGCTGATTGCCGATCGTCGATTGCGAATTTTGCGGATCGTATTGATTGCGGATTGTCGTTGATTGCGGATTGTTCGCGTCCAGCGATCAGAGGTCTGTAATCGCCAATCGCCAATCGGCAATCTGCGATCTGCAATCTGCAATGGTCTTTACGGGCCGAGCACCAATTGTAGGTGCTTTGGCAGAGGCCGCCGCAGGTCGACGTGACCGGCCAGCGTGTCGACCTCCTTCCCGTCGACGAGCAGTTGCACGGTGGTGACGGCCGGAAGATTCACGCTGATCGCGTGGACGATGGTGTAGATCGTCAGCATCTCGTTGACGAGCCCTCCCGGATGCGCGGTGGCAATATCGCGACTGAGGTCGACATACGCCTCGCCCTCAGGCGTGATGTAGACCGCGCGCAATTGCGTCCCGGTCGGAATCGCCGATACCAATGGGGCTGACACCACCGCGAGTTGTGCCTGCAGGATCGCGCGCGCCTGCTCGGCGGTCTGATTCGAGTACGGCACGTCGCGTTCGACACCGACCAGATGTTCTCCATCGTCGGCCACGTAAAAGAGCCGCGCCTTGATCTTCGGGCCCAGCCCCTCAACAGGGGCGACCGACGGCGACGGCGGCGCTTGCGGCGCCGGCTCGAACCAGCGCGGCAGTCCGCGCAGCGCCAACCAGCCCGCGGCGATGAGCAGCACCACGAGCGCGACGGTGCGACGCGTGATCATGGCCGAGGCTCGCCGCCTCGGAAACGGACGATGGCGTCGACAATGGCCTGAACGACGGAGGCTTGAAACTCGGCGCTCGTCAGTCGCGCTTCCTGCTCGGGATTGCTCAGGAAGCCGGTCTCGACGAGGAGCGCCGGCATGTTCGCCGATTCAAGGGCCCGGAGCGGCGCTCGGTCGATCGGCGCGGCAGTCATCGGGACACGATTGCGGAAGGCGTCGGCGAGCAGGCTGGCGAGCAGTTCCGACTGATCGCGATGCCTGGCCTGGGCCAGGTTCCACGGCACCAGCTCGATGTCGCGGAAGCCGCCCCCGTACGCTGCGAGCCGCTCGCCGGACGGTCCGGCTGCGGCGGCGACGGCCTCGGGAGCGGCCACATAGATCGTGGCGCCAGAGGTGCTCGGTTGCAGCGAGCCGTTGGCGTGCAGGCTGATGAAGAGGTCGGCCTTGTTGCTGTTGGCCATGGCCGGGCGGTCGCTGACGGCGACGAGGTGGTCGTCGTCTCGCGTCATGAGCACGCGCAGGCCCAGCTGTGCTTCGACGGCCGCCTTCAGTCGTCGGGCCAGCGCGAGCGTGACGTCTTTCTCGACGGTGCCCTTCGGTCCGATGGCACCACGGTCGTCGCCGCCGTGACCGGGATCGATTACCAGCGTGCGAAGTCCAGACGAGGTGACGAGGAGCGACGGTAGCTCGGCGGGCGAGGCCGACGGCGGCAACGCCGGCGTGGCCTGCGTCGTGGTCGGTGCCGCGGGTGTGGCGTCCTGCGCCGTGATGTCGATGACCAGGACGCTCGAGGCGTCAGCCACCTGCACGCTGGTGCGGAACGCCCCGAAACGTGGGCCGAGTTCCACCGCGAATGCCGTGGCGTCGAGCGCCCGGTAGCCGTCGATGATGCCGGCGATCTGTCCGGTGGGAAAGGTGAGATCGAGGGCGTCAGCATCAAGGCGCACGGTCAGGTGTCCCGCCTGGTCGTGCGTCACCGTCGCGCTGGCGCGCGGAATCATCTCGATCGAGAGGCGCGCACCCTGCCCTGCGGGTTCATGGCGGAGCGTCATCCGCGGCACGCGCAGGTCGCCGAGGATGATCAGCCGCGTGGCGCGGCGAAGCTCCAGGCGCTGGTCGTAAATGGGGGCGAGCGCTCGGCTGATGAAGTCGAGCGGGACAAACCAGCGGCCGCCGACGCGGGTGGGGGGCGAGGGGAGCGAGATGACGCGGCCCGCCACCGACGCCAGCGTCTGCTCGGGCGTCAGGACGATCGTGCGTCCCTTGTACGAAAAGGTGATGGCGCCGGCGTCTTCGCGGAGGCTCGCCTGGAAGGCGGTGGCGAGGTCGTCGAGCGCGACCAGTTCCTGAGTGCCGACGGTCGTGAGTGGTATCGGGCGTCGCGTCTCGCGCGCGATCACGGTGAGGGCCGACGGCGTCGGCGACTGGCCGGCGAGGTCGCCCGCCAGCCACACCGATGACGCCAGTGCGAAGAACAACAGAGTGCGAAGGAG
>CADEEX010000389.1 GCA_902826465.1 uncultured Acidobacteriota bacterium | reverse complement strand
GCGCCTTCGGCGCGCCCTCCATTCGGACGAGATTTTCGTCGAGTTCGCGTTGGCGAACCCTCAGTCGTACGCGGTCGTGGTCACGCGCGCCTCGGCGCGGGTGCAGCCGCTCCCGAGTGCTGATGCCATCCGCACCGCCGTGGATGCCTTCTTGAAGCCGCTCCGCGCCGGTGACGCACCAGTCGAGGAAGGCCAAGCGCTCGCCACCGTCGTGCTTTCAGCGATGCCAGAGCTTCGTTCGCGGTCGCGGCTGCTCGTCAGCCCAGACGGCGCGCTGCACCACGTTCCATTCGACCTGCTCGATCTGAACGGTCGGCGACTGCTGGACTCTCATGTCGTCAGCTACGCCCCGTCCGGGGAGGTGCTCGCCACGCTCAGAAGCAGGACGTCGTCGCGGGCACGGCGTCCCGTGTTGGCGCTCAGTGCGTCGTTCGGTGGTCAGGCAATGCCAGCCGCCAAAGGATTGACGCGCGACGCCTTCGATCTCGATCCCTCGAAGCTGCGCCCGTTGCCATCGGCTGATGATGAAGCACGTTCCGTCGGCACCACGCTCGGCGCCGAAGCGTCTGCCGTCTTGATCGACACGGCCGCCACTGAGGATGCGCTGAAGCGGCAGCCCCTGGCCGACTATCGCGTGCTCCACCTGGCGGCACACGGCCTGCCGAGCACACGATTCCCAGCGCGAGCAGCGCTCCTCCTACGGTCGGGCGGGAGTGACGATGGCGTGCTGCAGGCACGGGAGATTCTGCTGCTGCGCCTCAACGCGACGCTGGTCACTCTCTCCGCGTGCGACACCGGAGCCGGAAGCGTCCATGGGCAGGACGGTCCGGCGAGTCTCGTGCGTCCGTTCTTGGCGTCGGGGGCTCGCGCCGTCGTCGCCAATCTCTGGGCGGCCGACGACACGTTCAGTCTTGCCTTGATGCGCGCCTTCTATCGGCAGCTCGCGACGGGCGCGGACATCGGGACGGCGCTGCGCGATGCCAAGCGAGAGATGATCACGACGTTCGGGCCGCAGGCCGTGCCGAGACTTTGGAGCGGCGTTGTCGCCTACGGGGACACACGCGGCACGGTCACGGCACCGGCCAGAGGAGCGACGACAGGGGCGGTGAAGTGATGGCGGCCCCGACGCTCTCAGAGCGCGAACGCCGCGCCGTGCTGGACGCCGTGCTCAAGGCGGTTGAAACGAAGTCCATCGTGCTCGACTCAGACACGTCGGGACTCCGTGCCTCGCACGAGAGGACCATCGTTCAGGCTCCCTCGGTAATCGACTTCGAGTCGGCGATGAACGCGATGCTCCGTGACCTCGGCGTCAGCCACGCGGGCTTCTTTCACGAGTCGTCGCCCCAAACGGCGGGCCGCGTGGCGATCGCCGCGACCTTCACTAAAGCGCCGACAGCAGACGGCGAACGATGGGTGTTTCAGGATGTCCATGCCGGCGGCGCAGCGCATGCGGCAGGGGCGCGACCTGGCGACGTGCTGTTGTCGGTGCGCGGCAAGGAACTCATCCCTCCTGAAGCCACGCCATTCACGCTCGGCGAGCGCTACGAGATCGTCATCAGACGTCCCGACGGCACCACCGTGTCGCCGACGCTGGCCGTTCCCCGGCCGAAGGACAAGCGGCAGCCGGTCGTTGTCCCTGATCAGGTCGTCACCGCTACCAAGCTCCCCGACGGCATCGGGCTCCTGCGGGTCAGCATGTTCCCGGGCGTGCTCGGCATGGACGTCGCCCGCGACATGACCGAGGCTGTAGACGACATGGGCTGCGACCGCTTGATCGTCGATCTCCGCGGCAACACCGGCGGTGGTATCGGGTGCCTGCGGCTCATGAGTCTGCTTTGTGACGATCGCCGAGGCGTTGGGTATAGCCTCGGCCGCGAAGCACTCCAAGCAGGCCGAACGAAAGAGGGACTGCCGGTCTTCGACCGCATCCCCGAATCGAAGTGGGGCGTGCTGCCACTCTTCGTGAGGTTCGCTCGTGCCGGCCGGTCCGTGGCGATTTTCTCAGAAGGGCTGGGCACACGGCCCTATCATGGCCGAACAGCGATCCTAGTGAATGAGCACACAGCCAGTGCAGCGGAGATGGTCGCGGCGTTTGCATCCGAGAACCATCTCGCCACGATCGTCGGTGCCAGGACGGCAGGCCGGGTTGTCGCCGGAAGTGCGCTTAAGGTCGGTCACGGCTACCGCGCTGCGCTGCCGGTTGCCGTTTACAGGACATGGCAGGGCGCCGAGATTGAGGGGCGGGGTGTCGAGCCTTCGATTGCTGTGCCAACCGATGCGAACGCTCTCGTCTGTGGCGCCGACACGCAGTTGAGCTCAGCGATATGGTCTGTGACCCGGTAGTCGGTTCGGTGCATTCGATCTTGCGCGCATCGAATCCTCTGCTAGATTTGCGCCAATGGCTCCTGCTGAGGCGCAACGTCCGACCTCGCTAGCATCCAGCGAGGTCCCCTTGGTAATTGCCGTCCACGGCGTGGGAGGCACTGCGTCTGGCGCGATGACGCGCGGCCTTCTTGTAGGCGCGCAGATCCGAGGAGAGGTTAAGGAGTTCTGCTGGAACGAGTTCGCCGTGCGTTATGGCGACCCGGTCGCCAATATTCGTGACGCCGTCTGGCGTTCGGGTGAGCTCGGTCTCGACAGCTGGCAGAGAGCGATGGCGACGGCCATCGAGTGGGGCATCTCTGTCGCAGCTTTAGCCGCGTTGGCGCTTGCCGTTCTCGCGCTTCCGGCAACCTTGACGGCTGTTCAGCTTGTCGACCTTCCCGTCGCGGCCTTCGCGGTGTTGCTCAAGACTTTACTTCTGGCTGCGGTGATAGCGTCGGCGTGCCTAATTGGAGCAGGGACGGTCGTCTCGCCACTGCATCCGTGGGGCGCATTCCATATCGGCACCAGGCGGATCGTCTTCGCGTGGCTCCGCCCCGTATCTGTGGCGTTCGTTCTGCCACGATTCCTTCCGGTAGCCGCAGCGGTGCTCCTGGTGCCCCTCGCGCTGGCCGGCGTGACGGTAGTCGCGGGCGGGCTGCTGGGGAGCTTTCTGACGGTGTTAACCAGCTGGATACCCAATACCAGTGGTCGGCCTGATGACATCGCGCTCGATCCGTGGTCCTTGGTGAACCGAGGCGCTTGGATGTCGTTTCAGGCGAGCGCAGCCTTTGCGCTGACGTGGGTGCTGGCACTAGTCATCGTCAGCGGAGCGCGGCCACTTATCAAGATCATCCTTGATATCGCTCTCTACCTCGGAGATGCGGACTATCGAGCGAAGATGCAGGCGGAGTTCGATCGCGTGCTTCGCTCGCAGCCGCGTCTCGACTCCCGAGACGTCGTGCTTCTGACTCACAGCCTTGGTACGGTTATTGTGCTCGATTGGTTGTTGAACTCTGGTGTCGCGCCCATGACCCGAAGCCTTACGTTCGTCACCATGGGATCTCCCATTCGACGATTGATGTTTAGGTACTTTCCAGACGTTTTGTTTCCCCGAAACGTCGGTGCCATCGCAAACGCATTGCGTGCGAAGCATGGAACAGTGAAGTGGATCAACATATTTCGCCCGTTCGACCAGATCGGCGCGTCGCTCGGGCTGTCCAGAGCAGGTGCCGGGCAGGATGTCTCCACCCGGCAATGGAATCGCCTCCTATCCGCTCATACTGACTACTGGTCTGATGGCTACGCCATTGGCCTTGCTCTGCAAGGTAGCGAGGCTGCCGTTGTGAGTCCGAGACCGGATCAACGCGGTGGTCGCCGCACGTGGTACATACCAAGCCCTTCGCGCGAGGCTGGAAGCTCGACTGTCCCGTGGAAGGGCGCTGTCGTCCTCGTAACGGGCTTGTTCGTATTCGGCATCGTTCACACGAGGGCGGCCATCATCGAGAGGGACAACGCCCTGATTTCAGGGGTGCACAATCAGCTGCTCAGAGACGGAGTCGCGGTCGAGGCGGGGGCAACATACGTGGAGTGGATTCAGGCGGGAGTTGGGGAGGCACCGGACGTGAGAATGGAACGAGTTGTCTTCGACCTGCGCGATGGGAGCCAAGGCACGCGTACGATCATGACTGGCGATCGAAAGCCCGTGGGAGCGTCGACCTACACCGATGTTGCCGCCCTCTTCGACTCGGTTCGCGGGAACTGCAGGTACGAAAGAGAACGTTACTGGCTCGAGGTTCCATCGCATGTTCCATGCGTAGCGGCAAGGACGTTCCGACTGACGGTCTTACCAGAGCCCGAGAAACACTTTGAGATCGAAGGGTTCGCCGCGCCGTCACCGACTCCCGTCGGACATGGCGTGCTCACAGCACTGTTCGTGCTGTTCGGGGTGCTCTACGGTGGCCTTGCATTCAAGGCGGTTGCTTCCACCTTCGCACCTCCCGACGCGCCACTGACGCTGCAACCGACAGGTCGGGACGCAGAAGTTACGTCTTCCCTCGGCCGGCTATAAGATCGTCAGGGTCGAAGTAGA
>CADEEX010000388.1 GCA_902826465.1 uncultured Acidobacteriota bacterium | reverse complement strand
CAGAAGGGAAGCTGAGTGTCACTGCATCGATCCACGGCGGGCGTGATGCCGGCGCCCGCTTCTGATAGAAGAACTCGCCGTCGCTGCCGTTGGGATAGCGGACCAGCACGTTCGGCCGGCCGCCCGATCCTTGCAGCGCGCCGGGCGCGACGGCCAGGTAGTAACGCACCAGATCGCGCTTGGTGTATCCCGCCTGCGGGAAGAGCACCTTGTCCGGATTGCTGACCGACACCTCATGCCCGTCCACGACGATCATCTCGGCGTCACCAGCGGCAGCCATCAGCGCGCTTTGGGACCGCGCACCGCACGGCTGATCTGTCGAATGGCGCCGAGGTGATAGGCGAGGTGGGCAATGCTCGAGATGACACCGTTGAGCGCGACACCGGACAGTTCCCGTGGCGTCTTCAGCGCCGCCTCCCACCGTCGGCACTGCCGACGCAGCTGACCGCGCAGTCCCTTCCACTCAGCGTCGGTCACGCTCGTGATCTTCCAGCTGAGAGTCCAGTCTGCGGTGGCCCAGGGATTGGCGTCACCGTCGTTCCAGCGATTCATCAGCTCGAGCCCGTAACGGATGTGATCGACGTGGGCGGCAATCGTCGCACCACCGCGGACGCCCGACCTCGAGGCCGCTGCGCGCGAGAGCTTGTTCAGCGACTTCAGCAGGCCGGCATCGCCGCTGTTCAACATGTATGCGGCGTCGTTCGTCGTGCCGTTGACAAGCTCGGAGAACAGGAGCGCGAGCGAGGTGTGAAGGACCTTTGAGCGAGCCATGGCTCATTATGCCAAGCCGCGAAGCCATCACAAGGTGAGGCTCGACCGTTACACCTGCTGCACCGGAACCGTTATCCCCTTTACGTGACCCTCGGCCTGCACGTCGATCGACTGCGTGGTGAGGTACGACGGCCCGAGCGAGCGCGTGCGCGTCGCTGGGTCGATCTGCACCCGAAGCGCCAGGCGTCGGCCTGGCGCGTCAGGCGCCTTCAAGCTGAAGCTGATTCGTCCTCCGGCAGTCAACGCCACGTTCGACTTCGTGGTCGAGGCGACCACCGTCGACGGTGCGTCAGCGAGCGACACGTCGCGAAGCTCGATGAGCACCGACCCAATGGTGGTCGTCACGGTACCGGCCGGGAGGACGATCTCGCCGGAGATTGTCCTCACGCCGCCGCCACACGGTGAGTGTCTTCGCGCATGGCCAGATAGTCTGCCATCGCCTGGGTGATTGGCAATCCGGCCAACTGCTCCGCGAACTGCCATTGACCGGCCGGATTCACCTCGAGGAAGTAGTAGTCGCCCGACGGCGTGCGCTTGAGATCGATGGCGCCGTAGACGAGCTGCAAGCGCCGCTGCAATGCCAGCAGCCGGTCCTGCACGCGCGAATCGAGGTTGACCGATTGCACCTTCGACTCGCCAACCACCATCCGCATGTCCACTGGATAGCGCGTCTGACGCGCATCGATCTCGGCGGTGAATACCTGATCGCCGACAATCGTCGTGCGGAGGTCGACGCCCTCGATGTACTCCTGGAAGATCACCGGCGAGTACTTCACCAGATCGAGCTGCGCCATGTCGGCGGGTTCCACAATCCGAGTCTCGCGCCATTGCTCAACCGAGGCCAGAAACGCCTTGAAGACAACCTTCCCGACGCCGATCGACTCGATGAAGGTGCGCGCCTCGTCTGGCTTGTTGGTCACGAGCGTCCTCGGCAACCGCAGTCCGAGTGCCCGCGCGACGCTCCACTGATACGGCTTGTGATGCGCCGCCGCGTCGGCCTCACGCGGGTTCACCCACGCACAGGGGAGCGCGTCGAGCATGCCGTTCACCGCCTGCGACGTTTCGCTGCGGACGAACGCCTGGTCGTGGTCGGACTGAATCGCGTGATCGAGACGGAACGGCTGCACTCGCCGCCACCATCCGACGCGAGCGCGTGCGAGGTCGACCGGCCCCTGTGCGGTATCGACCATGTAGGCGTCGTGGTCCTGGCCCCCCCAGGACAACGACAGGCCGCGTGCCGGGAAGTCGGCCATGTCGAGCCGCACAACTTCCCGGCCTTGCTGCTCGAGCAGCCCGACGACGGCGTCGGTGTGCTCTTCGCCAGGATACGAGATGACGAGAATCATCTGCGCCTACCCTTGCAGCGCGGTCAGCGCCTGCACCGCGGCGTCGTAGGCAGCAATCAGCTCGGCATGCTGCTGCTCGCATGCGGCGATCGCCTGCGCCAGCTGCTGTACCTGCGCCGTCAACTGCGCGCTGGCATCGGCGGGTGCGACTCGGCTCGGACCCGCGAGCACGAACGGGCTCTGAAACGGCGGTCGTCCGATCGGACCAATCGGGCCGATCGGATCGGCCACGGCTTCCTTGACCGTGATCGGATCGGTGACCGGGTCTTTGCGAATCTCTTTGACGGTCGGATCGCTGATCGGATCCTTACGCAGTTCCTTGACGGTGACCGGGTCCTGGATCGGATCCTTGCGCGTCTCCTTCACCGTCACAATCGGATCGCTGATCGGATCCTTCGCGGCTTCCTTTACCGTCGCGACGGCGCCATACATTGACGCCACACCGGCGATGTCGCCCGCCGACAGCCCAGCGCGCTGCCCCATGGTCACACCAGGAGGCAGCGCCTGGCGCGGCACAATGGTGTTCTGTCCATTCACCGAAAAGGCGTTCGGCGGATAGTGCATCACCGATCCGAAGTCGTACGCCCCCACGTCGTCGCCGTCCGAGATGTGCTGATTGAAATTGTGCTGCATCGACGGGTCGATGTTCGCCCACACGATTTGCACGAAAGTGTCGCGGTCCTGGCGGCTCTGCTCGTGCCACAGGCCAACGGCGTGACCGATTTCATGAATGCAGTTGCCCGTGGTGCAACCAGACCCGAGCGTGACGTTCTGTCCGCCGCTCTGCATGCCGACCATCGACGAGCAGCCACCACCGGGGACGAAGCGGACGAAGTTGGAGTCGGCAGGTGTGCGCGCGCGGAAGCGGACGCGGGTGTTGGCGTGCCAGTGCGCGATGGCGTCGTGCACGCGCTGCTGATTCGGCAGGGCGGGATCGATCTCGAATGGCACGGTGGCGTTCGGCCAGCGGAACTGCGAGCCGACGATCACCACGGAGCGCTCGGCGCCAGAGGCGCTGAGGTCGCGCATCGCGTCCATCGGTCCGAGCACGATGTCGCCTTCGAACATCGCGACGCCGTCCACTTCCGCGTACTGTAGAGCTTTGCCCTGGAACGTTACGCCATCGACGATGGCCGTGCCGGCGATGGGACCCGATCGTTGTTCACCGTGCTTGGTCGGTTTGCCCTCAGTCGTCGGCTGCTTCTTCTTCGCCATGTCGATCCTCCGTTGATGCAGGTCGGTGAATACCGACTGCTGCGATCAAACGAAGGCGATCCGGCCAACGAACAGCACCAGTGCAGCGCAGAGCTGGCTGAGAATCGATCAGGTCGGTCTCAAATCTCGAGCGAAGTGAGGAAGTTTGGTGGACCTGACCGGGATCGAACCGGTGACCTCATGAATGCCATTCATGCGCGCTCCCAACTGCGCTACAGGCCCACACTGGAGGGATGGTCAGCTCTAAGAGCCGGCCGTTCGGCCGAAGCCGACCTCTAATTGTATGGCGCTTGCAGGTAGTTGTCGAGGAAGCCCCAGATCCTCGACCACGAATCGCGCTGCTCGGCCGTGTTTTCAGGCTCCCAGGTCCCCGGCGTGACCCGCCGGTCGAACATGTGGCCACCACGCGGCGCATGGTAGACCTTCACCGACGCCAAACCTGGCTTGCGCGCTCGCAAGGCGTCGACCAGCGGCATCGTCTCCTCGATCTCGACATCTTCGTCGTTGTCGGCGACGTGCACCAGCAGTGGCACCTTGATGCGATCGAGCTGAAACAGCGGAGAACGCTCGCGATACACCGACGGCTGTTCCGCAGGTCCTCCGCCAAAGCGGTTCTGCGGGTCGATGGCGCGCCGCTGGGCGTCGACCCCCTTCCGCGCCAGCCGGTGAAACAGGTTGGTCACCGGAACCATCGCCGCCGTGGCCTGAAATGCGGTCGGATACCGCGCTGCGGCGAGCAGCGCAATCATGCCGCCATGGCTCCAGCCGATGATGCCGATGCGCTCCGCGTCAACGCTCGGGTAGCGCTGGGCCAGCACACTGGCCGCCTGCGCCACGTCATCGACCTCGGCGCCGCCGTAGTCGATGGCGTCGTAAAACGCTCTGCCGTAGCCGACACTGCCGCGATATTCGGGCGCAATCACGACGAAGCCCTGCGCGGTGGCCTGCCGGATGAACGGGATGTAGTGCTCGTAGAGATGTCCGCGGATGTTCTCGTGCACCCAGACCAGCGCCGGATGCTGGTGCAGTCCCCGCGAGGTGAGCGGCTGCAAGACCACCGCCGGGATGCTGAGGCCGTCGTGCGGGCGTCTATAGGTGATCTTCTCGACCTTCATGAACCCGGCGGCGGCGG
>CADEEX010000387.1 GCA_902826465.1 uncultured Acidobacteriota bacterium | reverse complement strand
CGAGCGCGCACATCTTCGAAGCTCTCGAGCGTCGTCTCGCGGCCGCTGACGCCGGTCACCCTGGCACGCAGCACCGGGATCAGGCGGAACGGCCCGGCACCACGCGACGGCTCGCGGAGAAACGCCGCCATCGCCTCGCTCTGGGCCTTCTGCACGTCCATCAGGAACATGTCTGGCGAGTTCTCGGCCGACTGCAGGGAGAACTCTTCGAGCAGGCTCGATTGCAGCGAGCGGACACCGACGATGAAGAACGCGCCCAGACCGACGGCGAGCAGAATCACGCGCGTCTGGTTGCCAGGGCGCGACAGGTGCAGCACGGCGTGCCTGAGCGGGAACGACGGCGCCATGGCCAGCGGCGCAATCGCGCGCACCAGCAGCCGGCCCGCGCCGATGAGCGCCACGGCCAACACCGCAAAGCCGGCACAGACCACGAGGCCAACCTGCAGAGACGACGCCTGCCATGCCGTGAGCGCAACCAGCCCGGCAGACACCAGCACCGCGGCAACGGCACGGGTCCAGTCGCGCCGGCCCTTGGCGGCGTCGTCACGCAACAGCAGCGAGGGCTTGACGTCCCGCACCTGCAGCAGCGGCACCACCGAGAATAGCAGCGACACCAGCACGCCAATGCCAATGCCCTGCGCGGCCGCGCTGAACGTCACCCCGTACTGCACATCGGCCAGAAGCGACGTTGCCTCGCCACCAGCGACCGCGTACGGCAGCGCAGCGATGGCGACACGCGCCAGCCCGACGCCAAGGATGCTGCCGGCAAATCCCAGCGTCATCACCTGCAGCATGTAGATCGTGATGATCTGCGCACTCGTCGCACCGAGGCACTTGAGCACGGCGATGCTGCGCATCTTCTGCAGCACGAACACGCGGGTCACGCTCGAGACGGCGATGCCGCCAAGGATGACGATGACCAGGCCCACGAGACTCAGATAGTTCTCGGCCCGTTCGAAGTCTTCGCCAATCTCGTCGTCGGTGCCGCGGAACGATCGGGTATTGACGAATTCTTCCTTGAAGTCCGATCGCAGCGTGGTCACCAGCGCGTCGATGTTCGACTCGGGCATCCGCACCTGAAGCACGCGGCGGACACGACTGCCAAACGCGAGCAGACCCGTGTCGGGAAGATCGGCCAGGTCGATCAGGACGCGCGGACCGAGGCTGAAGTCGCCGATGCGGCGCCCTGGCTCGTTTCGGATCACACCGCGAATGGTGAACGGCACGCGGCCGATGACAATCTGCTCGCCGACAGCGACGTTGAGTGCGGTCAGCAGTTCCGGCCGCACCAGCACGCCGCGATTGGCGAGCAGTGCATGGGCGTAGATCTGCCCGTCGAGTTCGAGCGTCCCATACAGAGGAAACGCCGCCTGCACCGCGCGAAGCTCGACCATGCGGGTGACAGCTTTGCCGGTGTCCGCCGGCCGCACCATCGTGGGAGTCTCGACCGTGTCTGTGCGCGTCTCGATCTTCGCCTCGGCGAGGCGGCGCTCGATGGTCTGACGTGCTTCCGGCGTCCAGTCGCGGCTGGTCGAAATGAGTACGTCGGCAGCGATAAGCGACTTCGCCTCCTGACCGAACACGTCGCGCACGCTCTGGATCACCGACCGCAGCGCCACGATGGCACCGACACCGACGGCAATGCAGATGAAGAAGAACAGCAGACGCCGCCACGAGGAGCGCGTTTCGCGCGCCGCCATCCGCAACACGAACATCAGACGACCCTGCCGTCGCGCATCGAGATGCGCACATCGGCCAGCGCCGCCAGTTCGGCGTCGTGGGTCACCAGCACCAGCGTCGTATGCGTGGAGCGGTGAATCGACGTCAGGAGATCCATGATGTGTCGCCCGTTGCTGGTGTCGAGATTGCCGGTCGGCTCGTCGGCCAGCAGAATCGGTGGGTCGTTCGCGAGGGCGCGCGCCAGCGCCACACGCTGCTGCTCGCCGCCAGACAACTGCGACGGGTAGTGGTGAGCGCGCCCGGTCAACCCCACCTCCTCGAGCAGCGCCCTGGCGCGCGTGGCCGCGTTCGGTGCGCCACGAATCTCGAGCGGCACGGCCACGTTCTCGAACGCGGTCAGCGACGGAATGAGGTGGAAGAACTGGAAGACGAAACCGATCTTCTCTCCGCGCAGCTTGGCGAGAGCGTCTTCTCCGAGCGCGGTAATGTCGACGCCGTCGATGATCACCGATCCGGAGGATGGGGCATCGAGGCCCGCCAGCAGCCCGAGCAGTGTCGACTTGCCGCTGCCGGACGGACCGACAATGGCCACAAACTGCCCCTTCGGAATCGTCGTCGTGAGCGGATGAAGAATCGTCAGCGGCTCGGTGCCACTGGTCACTGTTTTCGAAACGTTGCGTAGCTCAATCATGAAGGGGTCAACATCGGTCGCAGCACGGTCCAGACGTTGTCGGCGACGATGCGTGCACCTTCGGCCGTGGGGTGGATGCCATCTCGCTGGTTGAGAGCCTCGATCCCGGCCACGTTCTGCAGGAGGAACGGCACCAGCGGGACGTGATATTGCCGGGCGAGGTCGGGATAGACCTGATGGAACGCGGAAATGTAGTCGCGACCGAAGTTCGGTGGCGCTTCCATTCCGGTCAGGATCACGGAAATCTGCCGGGCCTGAGCCCGTTCGACGATGGTCGAAAGATTGCGCTTCAATTCGGCGATGGGCAGGCCACGCAGGGCGTCGTTACCGCCCAGAGCCACGATCAGGATACGGGGATTGTCGCCGAGTGCCCATTCGAGGCGACTGACACCACCGGCCGATGTGTCGCCGGAGACGCCCGCACTCGAAATTTCATACGGCAGCTTCTCGGCGTCAATCTTCTTCTGCAGTTGCGCCGGGTAGGCCTCCGCCGGGTCGAGCCCGAGGCCGGCGGTCAGGCTGTCACCAAGTACGACGATCCGCTGGCGCGGCGACACTGTCGTCGCCGCAGGCGCGGGCGTGCGGGACTCACCGCGTGATGATGCGGCCGGCGCGTCGGATCTGCACGCGGACAGCGCGGCGGCCAGGCAGACGACCTGGGCACTCACCACGCACCGAGCCAGCAGCCGCCGCATCATGCAGGCAGCGAGGCCAGTGTGGCCTCGAGCGCGGCAATCGACGCCTCAATCGTGCGACGATGTGCCGGTATCGTCGCGACGTTCAACTCGGTGCGCATCCGGGTGAGTGACAACTCCACACTTCGACGTTGCTCGAGGCTGGCGCGTTCCGCCGCCGATCGACCCGGGCGCGTCTGCGGCTCTCGAGCCGCTTCCGCCTGCTGGTATTCGACGTCCTTGCTCTCGAAGCCGCGGGCCATACGGTATTCTACCGTCATGCATCGTGCCGCTTTGCGCTCTGGCTTTCGTCTGCACACCGGTCCACTCGCGTCGGCGGTGCATGCCGCCAGCGCTCGCGCGGTTCAGGCGGCTGACGGCCTGTGGTGGCTCAACCCGTCAACCTGGAGCGCCGACGCCGCGGTCCAGGCCAAGGTCGCCAACCGTCTTGGCTGGCTCGCCTCGCCAGCCCTCATGAAAGACGCGTGCGGCCGCATCGACGCCATGGCCGGCGCCGTGCGGCACGCCGGATTTGAAGACGTCGTGCTGCTCGGCATGGGCGGCTCGAGTCTGGCGCCCGAAGTGCTCCGCGCCGTCGTCGGCACGAAGCCGGGCTTTCCACGGCTGCACATGCTCGACTCGACCGACCCGGCGTCAGTCCGAGCCATTACCACCACGCCCGCCCGCACGTTGTTTCTACTGGCCAGCAAGTCGGGCACGACGATCGAACCGAACTCACTCGCCGCGCACTTCAAAGAGGTGCTCGAACGTGCCGGCATCAGCGACTGGGGCTCACACTTCGTGGCCATTACCGATCCCGGCACCGCACTCGCCGAACGCGCCAGGGTCGACCGCTTCCGCGACGTCTTCATCAATCCGGCCGACATCGGCGGGCGCTACTCCGCGCTGTCGTTCTTCGGACTGGTACCGGCGGCGCTCATGGGTCAGGATATCGACGCGCTCGTGGCCTGGGGACAGGCCATGCGCGACGAAGCGCAGTCTGACCTCCCTGTCGAGCAGAATCCGGCTCTGGCCCTCGGGCTGCTGATGGGCGCCGGCGCCAAAGCCGGACGAGACAAACTGACGCTCGTCGTGCCTCCGGCGCTCGAGCCCTTCGGCCTGTGGGTCGAACAACTCGTCGCTGAAAGCACTGGCAAACAGGGCGTCGGCGTCGTGCCGATCGCCGGCGAAACCTTTGGCACGCCAGCCGTCTACCGCGACGACCGTGTGTTCGTCAGGTTGCGCGCAACCTACGACCCGGACGACGCGCGTCGCGACGCCGGCTTCGACGCGCTGGCCGCATGGCCCTCAGCCACCATCGCCTTTCCTGAACCAGAAGCGCTCGGTGCCGAGTTCATGCGCTGGGAGATCGCCACGGCGATCGCGGGCGCGGTCCTCGAGATCAACCCGTTCGACGAGCCGAACGTGCAGCAGGCCAAGGACGCCACCAAGGTG
>CADEEX010000386.1:1458-4510 GCA_902826465.1 uncultured Acidobacteriota bacterium | reverse complement strand
GCCCCGAGCAGGCGCGCGGCGAGACTGTGGACGCGCAGAGCGATCTGTTCTCGTTCGGCGTCGTGCTCTACGAGATGGCGGCCGGACGTCCGCCCTTTGTCGGTCCGACGATGGCGGTGCTGTTCGACGCGATCCTGAACAGGAACCCGCCGCCGCTGTCGGGTGTGAATCCGCAACTGCCGGCGGAGCTCGGACGAATCATCGACAAGGCGCTCGAAAAGGATCGCGACTACCGGTATCGCAGCGCAGCCGATATGCGCGCCGATCTCCGTCGGCTTCGCCGCGACATTGTGCCAGGACGCGTCAGCGACACCGATCCGTCGCCGTCGCTCCGCACGACTGCTCCGCCTTCGATGGTGACGCCGGCGCCAGTGCCGCCGGTCGCGCTGCCGCGGAGCAGCGTCGATGTTCCCGTGACGCCTCCCGCGAAAGCCGACAGGCGTCGTCGTCGATTGATGATTGCTGCCATCGTCATCGGTGCGTTCTTCCTGCGCTATGCCTTGCGCGATCGTTCTTCACACGACCAATTCGCCGACACCGGCGCACTGTCGTTGAACACCTTGCAGGTGTCCGCCATGACGGCCACCGGCAATGCGTTTCGCCCGGCCATTTCTCCTGACGGTCGCTACGTCGTCTATCTGCAGTTCGAAGGCATGGAGCCGAGTGTCTGGCTCAGGCAAACCGGCACAACGAACAGCGTCAACATTCTTCCCGTCGACTCTCGACTGGGCGCGTTGAGCGCCACGATTGGACCCGACAGCACCTTCGTCGATGTACTCAGGAACGGCGGCAGCGTCTGGCGGGTGCCCTTTCTCGGAGGAGTGCCGAAGCTCGTGGTCGATCGATCGAGTACGCCGGTCGGTTGGTCGCCCGATGGGAAGCACATGGCGTTTCTGCGACCCGGTGGTCCAGGCCAGGGGCAGTCCTTGATCATTGCCGATGCCGACGGCGGGAATGCACGGGAACTGGTGAATCAGCCGGCGCCTGGATTCGTGACGAACGTTCCCGGGGCGACCTTCGTAGCGCCTGCGTGGTCGCCGAATGGCCGGCGTGTCGCCATGCTGCAACGGCTCTCCGACGATATCCGGAATATGGGCGTGGCGGTCTTCGATCTCGATGACGCCGACAGGGAAGTGGTTGACATTCGAGGCGACGTGCCGCTGGGGCTTGGCTGGCTCAACGAGGACACGTTGCTGGTGGTGCAGGCACTGGAGACGGGCACGGCGAGTCAGTTGTGGAGCGTGTCGTTTCCAGACGGCCGCCGAACACGCATCACCAACGACACGAACCGCTACAGCGAACTGAGCGTCAGCGCCGACCGGACCACCTTTGTGACCTCGCGACCGGAGACGCGCGTCGAGGTGTGGGTAGGCGACAGCAAGGGCAACGGGAGAGTGGCTGTTGGCTCCGCCCCCTTCCTCTCATCGGCGCGTCAGTACGCGACGGTTGGGTGGGAAGGCACGAAGCTCCTGTTCACGCACACGCTGAACGGGCGCTACGAGATCTTTCGAATCGATCCGGACACGGGCGGTGCGCCAGAAGCCGTGGTCGCCGGTCGTGAACTTGCGGCCTCGGACGACGGGACCCTCGTCTACCGGTCGGTGGTTGACGAAGGCGGGTTGTGGAAGGTCAGCCGCGATCGTCGCGGCCCGGTAGAACTGGCCAGGGGCAGCATCAGTTTTCCGACCATCACACCTGATGGCAAGACGGTGGTCTACAGTGCTGCGCCCAACGGTCCGCAGGTGTTGTGGCACTTGCCGCTCGCAGGCGGCACGCCCATGCAGTGGATTCCCGACCCGGTCGGGATCAGCTCTTTTTCGGATGTGTCGCCTGACGGACGCTCCATGGTGTTCGCGTCAGGCGGCAAGTGGGTGCTTTGTGGATTTCCCGTGTGCGGAGAGCGGCGGACGATTGGCGAGGTGGCCGGATCGCGGCCGCGATGGATGGTCGACGGCCGCTCGTTTTCCTACGTTGGGCCCACGCAGAATCTCTGGGTGCAGCCGCTCGATGGCTCGGCGCCTCGTCAACTGACTCATTTCTCCGACAGCCAGCAGCTCGATCACTATGCATGGTCGAGGGACGGCCAACGGCTGGCCGTCTCGCGGTCCATGCTCAGCAGCGACATCGTGCTGTTCAAAGGACTGCAGGACGCCACACACTCAGCCCGCTAACCGCAGGAGCATTCCATGCGTTGGACCATCGCCTCACTTGCCGGCATTCTCGGCGTCGCCACGACCAGCTTCGCCGATCCACTGTCGTGCGACATGTCCGCCTATACAGCCCAGGCCGGGTTGACGGCGACCTCGTCCGCGGACGCGCTGACGCTGACGTGGAATGGCACCGCACGGCAGGAGCTGCGCGCCTCGTTCGTGGTGACGGGAGGCGCACCGGTGGTGCGTGAACTCGCACTGCGCATGGCTGGCGGCGCATGGCAGGTGGTGGCGACGCACCTGACACCGGAGTTTCGCATCGCCTCCGGCATCCGGCGCATGAGCAACCAGCAGATGCAGCCGCTCAACGAGCTGAAGGTGCCGATCACGGCAGAGGTCCTCGACAAGAATCGCTGGGATGCGTTCTGGGATGCGCCGCTCTACATCGGACCACCGCGGCAGGGAGGGAACCCACCGCCCGCGGCCGGCATTGCGACGCAGCCCGCCATGCCTCGCAAGCCCGAGGAGATTCGTCGCGACACAATTGCCTATCGGGTGACCGGCTGCTCCGTCGCGACCAATGGCGCGCGCCTGGAGCTGTCGTTTCCTGGGGTGACGCTTGGCGTGTTCGACGGCACGCTGCAGTTCACGGTGTACAGAGGCACGAACCTCGTGCGGCAGGAAGTGGTGGCGTCGACGACCTCGACGCCGGTCGCCTACAAGTACGACGCGGGCCTGAGTGGCTTTTCTATTCCCGACAAGGGGCGCGCAGCGTGGCGCGATACCGCCAGCGCCTGGCAGGAGAACAGATTCGGTGGGGCCGTCAGTGCCGGCGCCGTCGCCCTCAAGGCCGCGAATCGCCTGGTGATTGCCGAGCAGGCCAATGGGTCGGTGGTGGCGTT
>CADEEX010000386.1:0-1448 GCA_902826465.1 uncultured Acidobacteriota bacterium | reverse complement strand
CAGAGTCTTGGCTACAACTGGGTCCGGAAGGACGGCAGAACGTCGTTCGCGATTGGGATCCGGCAGGACGAGAGCGAAGAGGTGGAGCAGTACCAGGAGAATTTCGCGTTGTACAGCGCCCCGCCAGGATCACTGCAGCGGATGCCGGTGTACTTCCTCGTCACGGCCGGTCCTGCGGCCGCGGCGCTCGAGTCGGCACTGGCGTTCACGCACGGCGACCAGTTCAAGCCGCTTCCGGGATATCAGGTGATGGCGCATCACTACCACATGGATCTCGGCACGCGCATTCAGCGCGCCGGCAGCGCCGATGCGGACATTCCCGATCTCGCGGTGATCCGCTCAATGGGCGTCAACATCGTCAGTCAGGTCGATTCGGTGTTCACGGGCGGTGATGCGGCGCGCCGTGGTCCGTGGCTCGAGATCACCAGGGCGGCAGTTGAAGGCGCGCAGCACCACTCGGACACCAACTTCCTGGTGCTGCCGAACCAGGAGGTCTATGGCAGTCCGCTCGGTGGTCACACCGACCTGCTGTTCTCGCATCCGGTCTACTGGGGCAATCGTCAGCCCGGCCAGCCGCTGGTCGAGAACGATCCGACATACGGCAAGGTGTATCACGTGGGCAGTGCCGATGACTTCATCGAAATGGCCAAGCGGGAAGACATTCTCATTTCGATGCCGCATCCGCGAACGAAGGGGTCGACCGGCTATCCGGACGAAGTGAAGGATGAGGCGTTCTTCAAGGATCCGCACTACCAGGGCGTCGGATTCCGGTGGGGGATGGGGCTCGACCTGTCCGAGAAGCGCCTGTGTGACCGTCGCTGCCTGACACTGCTCGACGACATGAGCAACTGGTCGGCCAATTGGCCCGGGCCGCCGAAGTACCTGATCGCGATCACCGAGACCCGGTTCAAGGCGCCTGGCGATGACGTCTACTCGGCGTCGCCAGTGAACTACGTGAAGCTGGACCGCGTGCCGTCGATCGCCGATGTCAGTCCGGTGGTCAAGGCGCTGATGCGCGGCGACTCGTTCGTCACGTCGGGCGAAGTGCTGGTGCCGTCGTTCTCGCTGGAGGGCACGGGCGCGAGGAGAACCGTGGTCGCCGATGTCGAGTGGACGTTTCCCCTCGAATTCGTTGAAGTGGTGTGGGGCGATGGCTCAACCAGCGACCGGACGATCGTGCCGGCCACCGATCTGCCCGCGTTCGGCAGCAAGCGCTTCGAGATTCCGTTCGATGCGACCGGCAAGAAATGGGTGCGGTTCGCGGCGTGGGACTCGGCGGGTAACGGCGCCATTCTGCAGCCGGTCAAGTTGAACTGATACGGCTATCCGCCGAGCCTCAATCTCACCAGTACCTTCACCGCATCGAATCCGTCGGTCCAGCGGATTTTCTTGCCGGCGTTGCGCGACCGTGGCGAAAAGCGAATCGGCAGTTCAACGGTTCGATGACC
>CADEEX010000385.1 GCA_902826465.1 uncultured Acidobacteriota bacterium | reverse complement strand
CGAAACGTGCCGTCGAGATATCGGCCACCCGCTGGGCGCGGCCCTTCTGCAGGCACTCCTGCAGGAGCAGGCGGATCGCGGCGGGGATGTCAGGCGGGAGCGCGTTCCAGTTCGGCTCGAGGTGCACCACCGCTCCCAGCACGTCGGTCACGTTCGCCCCATCGAACGCCCGTCGCCCGGTGAGCATCTCGAAGAGCACCGCGCCAAACGCCCAGATGTCGCTGCGGCGGTCAACGGGATTGCCACGGGCCTGCTCGGGCGACATGTACGCCGCCGTCCCGAGGATCGCGCCACGCATGGTGGCGGCGGGCGAAGTGATGGTGGGTGAATCGTCGAGGTCGTGGGACCCAGAACTCCTGGCGTGCTGAACCACCTTGGCCAGCCCGAAGTCGAGCACCTTCACGGCGCCATCTGGCGTGATCTTGATGTTGGCCGGCTTCAGATCGCGATGGACGATGCCGGCATCGTGCGCGGCTTCGAGCGCGTCGACGATCTGTCGGGCGATGGCGAGGGCCTCGGCAACCGGCAGACGGCCGTGCGCGATGCGGGTCGACAAGTCGTCGCCGGGCACCAGTTCCATGACCAGATACGACGTGGAACCCGATGTGCCCGAATCGTAGACGTGCGCGATGTTCGGATGATTGAGCGCGGCCAGCGCCTTGGCCTCGCGTTCGAATCGGGCGAGGTAGTCGGCGTCGCGAGCCAGCGCATCGGGCAGGACTTTCAGCGCGACATCGCGTGCGAGTTTTGTGTCGCGCGCGCGATAGACCTCGCCCATGCCACCGGCGCCGAGACGGGCCACGATCTCGTAGGTGTTCAAGCGAGCGCCGACCGCGATCGACATCGGCGCACAGTATCGATCAGGTGGGCCTCATCACATGAAGATCTTGCTCGTCCGCTCGACAATCTGTCGAAGAGCTACGAGTGTCAGTCGCGACAGGCGCGGGTGCGGATGGATCAGGCGCTTCGAGGGGGTGGCGCTCGACAAGGTTTTCTGAAGTTGCGCCCGGCCTTAGGACTATCCTTGACCCAGCCGGAACGGATTGCCCGGCCGAGACGTCAAAGCAGTCAGTTTCTCCGCCTGGCGGAGATGGTTGGTTTTGCATTGAAGGAGATCAGGATGACGGTCAAACACAATCGCTTGGCGGGGACGTTCGGGCTGGCGCTCCTGGTGGTGGCGGCCATCGGCGTGGCGCCTCGAGTGGTCTTGACCGCCGCCCCTCCGGCAGTGCCGGGCAACGTCACGTTCAGCCGCGACATTGCCCCGATCCTTCAGCGCAGTTGTCAGAACTGTCATCGCCCCGACGGCGTGGCGCCGATGTCTCTGGTCAGCTACGCCGAGGTCAGGCCATGGGCGCGGGCCATCAAACAACGCACGTCAATCGGCCCGAAGGCCGGTGTCATGCCTCCGTGGTACGTCGAAAAGAACATCGGCATCCAGCAATACAAGAACGATCCGTCCTTGAGCGATCTCGAGATCGCGATGGTGGCGAAATGGGCCGATACCGGCGCCGTCGAAGGTAACGCCGCCGACCTGCCGCCGGCCCGCACGTTCGACGATGCCAATACCTGGGCCATCGGCACGCCGGACCTTGTGATCAAGACCAAGGACGTCGTCGTCAAGGCCAACACGCCCGACTGGTGGGGCGAGATCGAGAGCGTGCCGATCGGGCTTACCGAAGACCGCTACGTCGCGGCGCTGCAAATCCGGGAAGTGAACGACGTTCCGAGTAAAGACCCTGGCGGCCGCACCACCGTCGGAGGCCGCTACGTGTTCCACCACATGATTTGGGCGACCGACCAGGGGGGCGGTGGCGGTACGAACACACCCTGGCCCGTGCACGAAGTGGGACGTGGCGCCGATTTCTTTCCTCCCGAAGCGGGGCGGCTGCTGAAGAAGGGTGAAAGCGTCGTCTCGAACTCGATCCACCTGCACTCGAATGGCCGCGACACGACCGCACATCTGGAAATCGGTTTCAAACTGCTGCCGAAAGATTACAAACCGACCCTGAAACCGTCGCAGAGCCGGGGTCTCGGCAACGGCTTGGACATTTCGATTCGCCCCAACGAGGCCAACCAGCAGCTCCATGCGTATACCGTGCTGCAGGAAAACACCAAGGTCACCTCGTTTGAACCCCACCTGCACGCGCCGGGCGCGCGCATGTGTCTCGAAGCGATCTGGGGCCTCAACATCCAGACGCTCACCTGCGCCGGCTACGACCACAACTGGGTACGCGGCTACGACTACGCCGACGATGTGGCGCCGCTCTTGCCCAAGGGCACGATCCTCCACATCACCGGCTACATGGACAATTCGCCGGCGAACCGGAATGTTCCCGATCCGCGCAACTGGCAAGGCTCAGGCAATCGATCGGTCGCGAACATGTTCATCGATCTGGGGCAGGGTGTGGCGTTGAGCGACGAGCAGTTCGAGCAGGAGATGATCAAGCGCCGCCAGTCCACCAAGGCGGACGTCATCATCGGCTGCCCGCTCTGCAACACCGTGCAGAGACCGATGGGCACCAGCAACCAGCAGTAAGCCACCACCATCATGACCAGCATCACTGATCGTTTCACGCGGCGGGCCCTCTGGCCTGCCGCGTTCGTCGTTGCTCTGTCGATGTGCCTCCTCCCGAACGCAGTGAGTGCGCAGTCGTACTCGAGCGGCCAGCCTGTCTGGCCGGCCTACGAAGGATGGGAGCAGAACGCCGACGGTTCCTTCAATCTGGTGTTCGGCTACATGAACGACAACTGGGAAGAGGAACTCAACATCCCAGTAGGCCCCGACAACAACCTGCAGCCAGGTGGCCCCGACCAGGGCCAGCCGACGCATTTCCTGCCGCGGCGTAACCGGTTCATGTTCCGAGTCCGCGTGCCAAAAGACTTCGGCACGAAGGAACTGGTCTGGACGCTGACGTCGCAGGGGAAGGCGCAGAAGGCGTACGGATCGCTGCGCCTCGATCTTCGCATCGAGGACATCGACATCATGTCGGAAACGGGCGCACTCGGTGCCGGCTCGAGCAATCCTGAACTGCGCGCGGACAAGGCACCGATCGTCAAGATCGAAGGCGCGAGCACGCGAAGCGCCAAGGTCGGACAACCGCTGACGCTCAGCGCGCTCGTGACCGACGACGGCATACCCAAGGTGCGGGCGTTTCCGCCGGACCGGCTCAGGGCGGCGTCTCGTCAGGTGCCGTATCGGCCGACGGTGAACAAGAATCTCGGCCTTCACGCCGGATGGTTCGTGTACCGCGGCGCAGGAGCCGTCGACTTCGAGCCCGCTCAGATCAAGACCTGGGAAGACACGCGGACCGGCGCCAACTCGCCATGGGCGCCGATCTGGGTGGCGCCGCCATTGCCCGCCGATGGCAAGCACTCCGTGCAGGTCACCTTCAAGGAAGCCGGCACCTACGTGCTGCGTATTCGCGCCGACGACGGGGCGCTGGCCAGCGACGCTGACATCACGGTCACGGTGACACCGTAGGCTGCGATAGTTGCCTGACGTCCATCCCGGAGGATGAGCTTCCACGGGTCGCCAAAGCTCGCAGCGCCTGCCGGCTCTGAGGCGTATACTCTCGCCATCTGCGAGCGATCACGCGGACTCATCTGCCAGGAGAAGCACTCATGGGCGTGAAACGACCAGCGCGAAGAGAGTTCCTGAAACGCGGCGCCGCCTTGGCAGGCGGCTTCACCCTCGGCGCCGCCGCGCCGGTGCTTGGCCAGCAACAGCACGAGCACCCGGCCCAGCCCGCGCAGCCGCCGATGATCAAGGGCGAGCGGGAGGGCGAGATTGCCTACGGCGCCCGCTCGAAGCACGTCACCTCGGCCCGCATCCCGCACGGCGGCCGCCCCTCGCCCGACAACTTCGGCCTCACGTTCCATGTCGCTTCCCCGTTGCAGGATCAGGTCGGCGTCATCACGCCCACCTCGCTCCACTACTTTGCGACGACGCGCGGCGCGTTCCTGCCGGATATCGATCCGAAGCAGCACGCGCTGATGATTCACGGCCTCGTCGATCGTCCACTGACGTTCACCGTCGACGACCTGAAACGCCTGCCGTCTGTCACGCGCCTGCACTTCATCGAGTGCGCCGGCAACCGGCCGACGCGGCGCGCGAAGAGCGTGCAGGAAACGCACGGCATGACGAGTAATGCCGAATGGACCGGCGTGCTGCTGTCCACGCTGCTCAAGGAATGCGGTGTGAAGGGGAGCGCCACCTGGTTCGTCGCCGAGGGCGCGGAAGAAGTGAAAGGCGCGTCGAGCATGCCGGTCGCCAAGGCGATGGACGACTGCTTCATCGCCTACGGCATGAACGGCGAAGCGGTGCGACCGCAGAACGGCTACCCGATTCGCCTGATGGTGCCCGGCTTCGAAGGGATCTTCCACACCAAGTGGGTGCAGCGCATCAAGCTCGTCGATCGCTACTACATCAACTACAACGATTTCGGTCACCTCGATCAGGACAAGAAAGTGGCGGCGCTCGACTACCAGATCGACTGGGAAGCCGAACTCGGCGTGATCATCGGCA
>CADEEX010000384.1 GCA_902826465.1 uncultured Acidobacteriota bacterium | reverse complement strand
CGCCCCGATCACGATATCGGCGCGCAGCGTGAGTCCAGTCGCTGTCGTCACACTCACGGCGCCGTCCTCGTGGTGCAACGCGGTGGCTTCGGTGCTGAGTTCGATCCGCGGATGGCCCAGTGCGTTGAGAAGCGTCTCCTGAAGCGCCGAACGCTGCACCATCACCATCGACGACCGAGCGGCTTTCCAGATCGGCGTCATGTCCACCCGGCGGATCGTCTTTCCATCCGGATGTCGAATCTCGATCAGTTGCGGCGGATGGCCGCGGCGACCTATGGCACCTGCGACGCCCAGATGCTCGAGCGCGGCCATGGCGTTAGGGGCCAGGGTGATGCCGAACCCGACCGGCTGCAGCGTGGCGGAGCGCTCCAGGATGCGGACGGTCACACCGCTGCGCTGGAGCGCGATAGCGGCAGCGAGCCCACCAATGCCTGCGCCAACGACAACTGCTGTGCGTTCACTCATCGCCAGTGCCGTCGCACCGAGTGTCGCGTCTGCCTGGGCTCAATGCTCGAAGAGCCTTCGGTGCGCAGGTTGCTACCCTCGTGAGGCTCGAAAGATCACGAAGGCTAGCAGGCCCAGGCCAAGAACAACCGCCCACGCTGGGATCCGAATCTCAACGAGGTCCATCAGAGAATCCTACCCGCACCAGAGCGTCGACGTCCGCGACCAGCGACTCCGCGGCAGCATCGCGCACCGGAGTGGCGATCGAACGCCGGGGTAGCGCACGCCAGTCCCACGACCAGCCGCACACCGCACACGACCACCGGCGCAGAACCGGATCGTATGTGACCAGGCGCGTTTCCCCGCAGCCCTGACAGGCGGCCGGATCCGTGGCGCCGCGGAGTGCCGACGTCATCGCTTCTGCACCAGCATCATCTTGAGCCGCGCCTTGCGCGTGGCCTCTGCCGGATTCGTCGTCGCGCCATCCAGCCACCGCTGCACCTGCTGCAGGCTGAGCGAATGCGTCGTGCTCGGCTCGCGGATCTCCACATCGAGCACGGTCGCCGGCCCAATGACGTCGAGCCACGGGTCCTGGCGAAACACCGTCATCGCGGCCACGACCGCCTCGTAGAGGCTTTCCGCCTGCACCTCAGTGCTATGCCGGACGCCACGGATGTCCTTGAAGCTGACCGCGCACACTCGGTTAGGCATGCTCAGCGTATTCGCCATTTGTTCGCCACACAGGAGCACAGCTTACGGCCGCCGGTGAGGGCGGATCAACGCCACTAGATGTGGGGGGCGGGTCGACCAAGGGGATCCATCAGACCAGCGAGGCCACGTCGTGACCTAGAATCTCAGCGCGCATGAGCGCATCGTCGATGTCGTTGAGACGAATATCGCGCGCTGCTGTGGCTGCGCTCCTGCTTCTGGTTGTGCTCTCGAGGCCGGCGCACGCCGATGTCACGGTGTTTACCGGGACTGTCAGGATTCTTGTGTGCGGGGCGGATTGAGCGGTTGTGTCCTGCGTGGTGAGCGGCGACGGGGCGACGCTCTGAGCCGAAGTGACCGGCGGGGAAGGCCGATGGAGCAGCCCACGGAATGATTGGCGACCCGAAGTCTCGGTGGGTGGCGACTTCATAGCGCTCGGCGCTTTGACCTTGACCACGATCGGTCTCGTCAATAGTCTCGTCCCACTTCTGTTCGCAATCCTTCCCCGAATCGAACCGCTTGAAAGGTGTCGCTCTCATGAAACGCACGACCGCTGCGCTCGTTCTCCTCTTCTGTGCCTGGTCAGTGACGTCAGCCTCCGCGGCGCCGATCACCATCACACAAACGTTTGGGTCCGGACCGACGACGTTGCTGATTAACGGCGTGTCTCAAGCGGTGACAGGTGACTTCATATTTGCGATCCTCACGGACACGGCAAACCCTGACCTTGCGCCGGCGGATCCGTTCCGAGGCGTGTTTGCCGCCAGCGTCACTGTCAGCAATACAGGGTTGGGGCTTGTCGATGTGCTCATTACCTCGCATCCCTTTTATTACGAGCTCGGCGACATCCAGGCAGGCGTCGCGGATAGTGCCTTGCTGAATACCGGGACGGCGATCGCCTCGGGCCTACCAGTGGGAAACAATCCCAAAATCATCGAGCCCGCAGGACTGATGTTCACGCCATCCGCTGGCCAATGGATCCTGACCGACTTGTTTCCGTTCACCCTGGCTGGCGGCATGACGATCTCGGCGGACCCCAGCACGGTGCTCTTTTCACGTGTGGATTTCTCCGTCGACAATGCAGCACAGGCGCCAGAACCCGCCTCATTGCTCTTGCTCGGCACAGGACTCGTCGGCGCTGGCGTGCGTCGGTGGAAGATGCGTCACAAGAACGTCGTGCCGTAGCGCTCTCTCGGGTTCCACACGACGATCGACGAGGTCTTCGTCTGGCGCGGATGAATAGCGTAGACGCCCCCCGCCTCACTCCACCTCGTATCCAAGGGCTTTTGCGTTTTTTCGAACGCGAACATCCCGGGTCACAACAACGACCAGCGACGGCGGTTCACCGAGTAAGTCCGTCGTCGCTAGATGCACGGCGTCGAGTGTACGAATGGGCTCGACTGGAAACGGTCGCCGCACGCGAGCGAGCACCGCATCCGTGACGCCGACCAGATAGCATCGACGTTCGAAACGAACGAGCGCCCGCCCCGCCGCTCGCTCCTCATCGGCACTCAGACGTGCCATCGCCCGCGCACGAAGAATGGCGCGTCCGGCTTCGGCGATCGTCAACGCGGAAGTAATCTTCCGACCTCGGGTACGGAGCGACTTGATCGCGGCGGCGTCATGCTCGAGGAGTGCTGCGACCAATGCGCTCGACTCGATGTATCGGACCCGATCGGCTGTGGCCGCGGCCCCCGGTGCCTTGGCGCTACGCTTCGCCACGATCGGCGTCGATCAGTTCGGCGGCGGTTCCTGGCGCAAGCTGGATCTTCGGCCACGCCTCCGTCGGTTCACCAGCTTCGAGCGGCGGACGGATCGCTCCAGAGGCGACAAGTTCCTCGAAACGACTCGACGAGCAGCGCCCTTTGGAGCCTGGTGGGACCAGTTCAGCGACGACACGCCCATGCGCGGTGATGGCAATCCGTTCGCCGGACTCGATGCGCCGGATGAAGCGACTCAAGTTGTCCTTGAGTTCGCGAATGCCGGTTGAAGTCATTCGAAGATTATGGCCACATGTGGCCACAAATATGGTGGCGGATTGTCTGCGCTGGTGGCGCCTAAAGGTGTTGCGGGAGGATCTGCTTGCTGCGCCTCGCTCGAGCTGGTACAAGAGGCGAACAATGAACAAACGTTTTGTCCTGCATCTTCTGGTGGCCGCAATGCTGTGGGCCGGCACCGCCACCGCCGGTACGATCGTCTACGAACAGCTGCCAGGTGTGGGCAGTAACCGCGCCTCGAGCACACGCGACTACCTTGGAGGTCCCGACGGGTACCAGACGGCGGACAACTTCGTCCTGACAGCAGACACCGTCGTCACGGATCTGTATTGGTGGGGTGAGCTCGTATCTGGTGGTAACGACTTCGTGTTCACGTTCTACGCAGACGCAGCGGGAAGCCCTGGAGCCGCCCTGCAGACGACGACGGGATCCGTCTCGATCACGCCGCTGGGCGCCCCCGCAGCGGAATTCTTCTACGCGGCGCCCCTCGCTGTTCCGTTCAGCGCGACAGCGGGCACCACCTACTGGCTTTCGATTTTCAATCAGGCCCCCGACGCGAGCTGGGCCTGGCAGGTTGGTGATCCTTTCGTGGCCGCCGGCAGTCGAATCCGACAGCTGAGCAGTCCCACATGGCAACCAACCTTTGACGTCGCATTTCAGTTGGAAGGGGATGTCGCAGGATCGAGTGCGGTTCCTGAGCCCGCGACGCTGAGCCTCCTCGGCTTGGGCGTGGCCGGCATGGTCGCTCGCCGCCGCAAGCGATAGGCGAAACAGGGACAGTCATCTCTTTGGCAGCGAGCGGGCCTCGTCAGCCCGCTCGCTCGATGAGGTCTTCGTCTGCTGCCCCGCATTTGTCTCAAATTGTCGCGGAGTCCGCGACTCCGCGCCACCCGCCACTGCGACGCCCCGGACGGCTGCGTGCGCGTGCTACCCTGAACGCCGTGTTTTTAGCCGAGCTTCGGCTTCCACCCTGTCGCGGCATCGCCGCGCTCCTGCTCGCGCTGTCTCCGTCTCTCGTCGCCGCGCAGCAAAACCACGATCATCCGGCCACGGAACCTCCGCCAGCGGCCACCGCCAGGGTGGAGCTGCCCAACGCGGCCACCTCGCCCGCAGACTTCCAGATTCAGGCCCAACGGCTCACCACACGCCCGCCGCTCATCGACGGACGCCTCGACGATGAAGCGTGGCACGACGCCGTGGTGGTTGACCGCTTCACGCAGCAGGAACCGCAGATCGGCCAGGCGGCCACCGAGCGCACCGAAGTGCGCCTGATCTACGACGCCAACCACCTGTATCTCGGCGTCCGCATGTGGGATTCGCACCCCGAAGACATTATCGCCACCGAGATGCGGCGCGACTCGCTGCGCATTCTCGACGAAGACAACTTTCAGG
>CADEEX010000383.1 GCA_902826465.1 uncultured Acidobacteriota bacterium | reverse complement strand
TTTTCGGGGTTCTCGCCAAGCTGCACGTATGCGCCGAACCGTCCGTTGATCACGTAGACGTTCTGCCCGCTGTCGGGGTCAACGCCCAGCGTCCGCGGCCCTTCGGCCTTGGCGCGAATCATCGCCATCGCCTTGTCGACGGTGAGGTCGGCCGGCGGCAACGTCGGCGGCAACGAGGCGGTATTCCCTGGTCCACCAGCTCCGAGCTGAAGGAACGGGCCGTAGCGACCCACGCGCACCCTGATGGGAAGTCCAGAGGCCGGATCGTCGCCGACTTCGATCAGCGGATAGTCGGCCTTCTCTTCAGCCTGCTTGACGGCATCTTCGAGACCACGGTGATGCGAATCGCCGCGATAGAACTGCCGGATGAAGTCGAGCCACTCGCGTTCACCTCTGGAGATCTCGTCGAGGTCTTCCTCCATCTCCGCCGTGAACTCGACGTTGATCAGGTCGCCAAAGTGGGTGCGCAGCAGCCGCGTCACCGCGAACGCCGTGAAGCTTGGCACCAGCGCCTTGCCCTGTCTGAAGATGTAGCCGCGGCGCTCGATCGTGCCGATGGTGGCCGCGTAGGTGGATGGCCGGCCGATGCCCAGACGTTCGAGTTCCTTGATGAGGGAGGCTTCGGTGTAGCGGGCAGGCGGCGCCGTTTCGTGCCCTTGTGGTTCGAGTGATAGCAAGTGCAGACGCGCAGCGGCCGCGGCCACGACCGGCTCTCCCACGGTCAACTTCGGGAGCGCTGTTTCCTGCTCTCCGAGTTCGGCGGCGGGGTCATCGCTGCCTTCCACGTAGGCGCGGCGGAACCCGGCGAACTCGATGACCTTGCCAGACGTGGTGAAGATGGCCGTTTCGCCAGCGCCACTCTCCGCCGAGATTTCGACAGAGGTGCGGAGCACGCGCGCATCCACCATCTGCGAGGCCATGGTGCGCTTCCAGATGAGTTCGTACAGCCGGAGGTCGTCGCGGTCGATGAGGCGCTCAAGCGACGCCGGAGTGCTGGCGAAGTTCGACGGACGAATGGCTTCGTGCGCCTCCTGGGCGTTCTTGACCTTGGTCGCGTATCGGCGCGGTGCGCCGTAGTACTCGGCACCAAACAGTTCGCGGATGGCGCTCGCCGATTCGGTCAACGCCTTGTCGCTGAGCGTCGTCGAGTCGGTGCGGTGGTACGAAATATGGCCGTCCTGAAAGAGGCGCTGCGCCGCCTGCATCGTGCGCTCGGTGGAGAACCCGAGCTTGCGGCTCGCTTCCTGGGTCAACGTCGACGTCGTGAACGGCGGGGCCGGCCGCTCGACGCCGGGCTTTTCGTCAACCGCCGAGACCCGCCAGGGCAGGTGATGGCGCAGCGCGTCGGTGAGCACCGTCGCGTCCTGTTCAGAAAGGATGCGGGCGTTCTTCCCCGTCAGCTTGCCAAGCTCGTCGAAGTCTTTGCCAGTGGCGACACGCGCATCGCCAAGGCGTTGCAGGGTGGCGGTGAATGGCTTGCCTTCGCCGGAAAGGCGGGCTTCGAGATCCCAGTAACTCGCGGCGCGAAACGCCTGACGCTCTTCTTCGCGATCGACGATGAGCCGAACGGCCACGCTCTGAACGCGACCGGCGCTCAGCCCGGTCTGCACCTTCTTCCACAGCACAGGCGAGAGCGTGTAGCCGTACAACCGGTCGAGAATGCGCCGACTCTCCTGGGCACGCACCAGGTTCTCGTTGACGTCGTGGGCATCTTCAACCGCCGCGTTGATCGCCTCTTCGGTGATCTCGTGAAACACGATCCGTTTCACGGGCACCTTCGGCTTGAGGATCTCCTTCAAGTGCCAGCTGATGGACTCGCCCTCGCGGTCAGGGTCGGTCGCCAGGAAGACGCGGGTCGCGCCCTTGAGGGCCGCCTTCAGCGCCGTGACGTGCTTCTTCTTGTCCTGGGGGACAACGTAATAGGGCTTGAAGTCGTTGTCGGTATCGACGCCGAGCCGTCCCCATTTCTGTTTACGGATTTCGTCCGGGATCTCGTCGGCCGACTCCGGGAGGTCCCGGATATGGCCGTAGCTCGCCATGACTTCGTACTCGCCCTTTAATATGCGCTCGATCGTCCGCGCCTTTGCAGGCGACTCGACGATTACCAGTGTCTTGGCCATGGATTCCGCTGCCTGACGACCTCTGCGATCGCGCTCGGCACGACAGTCGTCCGATGCGAATCGACACCCCGGCCAGCGCCGGAGAAAACCGACAAACGTGAACTAGACCCTAGCACGAACTGTCAAACCCGGACGAATCGCCCCCCGCCGGCACGCCGCACGATCCCGCGCAGTTCGAGGTCGAGGAGTCGCGGCAGCAGCAGCGACACGGCCAGGCCCGACTGCTCGGAAATCTCGTCCAGGTCGAGCGGTTCCCCTTCATACAGACAGGCTTCGATCGGGTCAGCCGCGTGGGTGGTGTCGCCGCCCAGCGAAGGCGTGCGTGACACCGTCAGCCCGATCTCCTCAAGCACATCGTCCGCAGATTCGACGAGACGCGCGCCATCGCGCAACAGTGCGTGGCCGCCGCGATTGCGTCCACTCAACACGTTGCCCGGGACAGCCATGACGTCTCGCCCCTGCTCCGCTGCGAATCTGGCGGTGATGAGCGACCCGCTCTTCTCGCCGGCTTCGACGACGACCACGGCGCGTGAGAGGGCACTGATGATCCGGTTTCGCCGAGGGAAGAAGCCGGGACGAGGCGGAGTTCCTGGGGGAAACTCACTGACGATCGCGCCATGCGCGGCGACATCGGCCGCCAGCCGTCGATGCTCGCGGGGGTACACGAGGTCGGCGCCACATCCGAGCACGGCGACCGTGACGCCGCCCGCCGCGAGCGCGCCCCGATGAGCCGCGGCGTCGACGCCGCGGGCCAGCCCGCTGACGACCACGACGCCTTGGGCGGCCAGATCGTCCGCCAGCTTCTCGGCAACGGCCAGTGCGTAGGCAGAACCGGCGCGCGACCCGACCAGTGCCACGGCGGGCTTCTCCATCCACTCGTGCTGGCCGCGCAGCCAGAGTACCGGCGGCGGATCGACAATGTGGTGGAAGCCCTTCGGCGTGCGCGGGTCGGTCCACGGGATCGGTGTCAGCGCTTCGGCGCGTCCGCGTTCAAGGGCTCGCGCCGCACGGTCGCGCAACGACGCCGGCGTCGGCGCCTGACCCCGGGTCGACCCTGCGCATTGCTCGTCGAGTATTTGAGCCGGGGAACGCCCACCGCGCAGCGCTTCGAACACAAGCCGCCAGCGTTGAACCGAGAGGAAGGAAAGCGCGACAAGATCGAGCACCACGCACCGCCATTCAGCGGGGCCCGACCTGCCAACATTATAGCGCCCGTCCCGACAGCCAGTGGAACATGCCGACGACACTTCGTCAGCCAAACTGAACAGGGGCGCGCGAAACTATGGGGAATTCTGCGATCGAGCCGTGGTACGTGGCTTGCTCACGGCTCGATCGCGCGGGTAATCTCCTTGCGTGCGGCGAATCCGAGTCGCTATAGTGAACGGTATTCCCCTATGAAACATCTGCTCGGCGCGTGCGTGCTGCTGCTGACGACGTTGAGCGTCGTGCCGGTCCGCGCCGACGAACGTGGCGATGCCAAAGCACAGGTCGACTTCGGCATCGACGTGGCGCAGCGCGGGCTCTGGCGCGAAGCCATCTACCGATGGGAGCGCGCCGTGCAGATCGATCCCGGCTACGCCGCCGCCCACAACAACCTCGCGGTCGGCTACGAGCACGAGGGACAGCTGGACAAGGCGCGTGTGGCCTACGAGAAAGCCGTGGCGCTCGAGCCCGACAACGCGCAGATTCGCCAGAACTACGAACTGTTTAAGGAAATCAATGACCGCACAGGCGCGCAAGAACGGCCGTAATCGGCTGCTGGCAGCCATCGCGGTCTCGTTGGCCACGGCGGCAGGTGCCTGCGGACCGACCACCTTCGAGATTCCGATCGAAACACCGATTCAGGCCAAGCTGGATGTGTCGTCGTTCCAGCGCGTGCTGATCGCCGGATTTGTGACTGGGGGCACCGAGGACGTCGACACCAACCAGGAGACAGTGCGGCTGCTGCGCAGCCAGCTCCGGTCGAAGTCGTCGCTGCGCGTCATCGACGCCGATATTCTCAGCCTCGCGGATGTCGCCCAGGAGCAGAACCGCACGGCCACCGCGGCCAACGCCAACGAGGGCGGTGCGCCTGCGGCCGTGCAGCCCCTGCCACTCCCCGAGCGCATTCGAGAAGAGAAAGATCTGGAACCGTACGAGCGACTCTTCGCCAACACCAGCTACTGGCGACGGCTCGGCGAGGAATATCAGAATCCGCTGATCGTGACCGGCACGGTGCTGTTCGCGCCGAACACGCGGTCGGGCTACGTCTCGCGAGACGTCGAGCGCTTCGACGGCCTGGGCCGGCGAACGGTCGTACCGGTGCGTACCTATCAGGAGCGCAAAGGATTCGTCCTGCGACCCAAGTTCGTCTTCATCGACGGGCGCACGGGCGCCACGATCTACTCGGAAAGCTATCGCGAAGAAGTGCTCCCTTCCGCCCTCCGTACACGCCTGGCGGTCGAG
>CADEEX010000382.1 GCA_902826465.1 uncultured Acidobacteriota bacterium | reverse complement strand
CTGTACGGATGCGTGCGTACCGCGTCGACCAGCAGGCCGCCCTGTTCGAAGCCCACGTATCCAGGCGGCGCGCCGATGAGACGTGCCACGGCGTGCTTCTCCATGTACTCGCTCATGTCGAAGCGGATGAATTCGTTGCCGAGTTGCAGCGCGAGCTGCTTGGCCAGTTCGGTCTTGCCGACGCCAGTGGGGCCGGTGAACAGGAAGCACCCGGCCGGGCGATCAGGCTGACCCAATCCTGCGCGTGAGCGCTTGATCGCCTGGGTCACCAGATGCACCGCTTCGTGCTGGCCAAACACCACCCGCTCGAGCGACTCCTCGAGTGTCCGCAGGCGTTCGCGGTCGGACGCCGACGCCTGTCGCGCCGGAATGCGTGCCATACGCGCGACGATCGGCTCGATGTCCGCGGCGTCGATCACCGCGCCGGCCGCCCCGGTCCGCAGGCGCGTGACGGCGCCGGCCTCGTCGAGCAGGTCGATGGCGCTATCGGGTAGCTTGTAGTCGCGCAGATGGCGCGAGGCGAGCCTGGCGGCCGCTTCGAGCGCGTTGTCGGTGTAGCTCACGCCATGATGCTCGGCGTAACGGCTGCGCAGGCCCGCAAGAATCCGTACGGTTTCTTCGACCGACGGTTCGTCGATCGTGATCTTCTGCAACCGGCGCGCCAGGGCGCGATCCTTCTCGATATGTTTGAACTCTTCGAAGGTCGTCGAGCCGATCACACGCACCTCGCCGGCGGTGAGCAGCGGTTTCATCATCGTCGCCATGTCCATCGTGCCGCCGGTGATGGCGCCAGCGCCGACCGCGGAATGGATTTCATCGATGAACAGAATCGCCTTGGGCTTCGCCTTCAGCGCATCAACGACGGCCTTGAAGCGTTCCTCGAAGTCGCCGCGGAACCTGGTGCCGGCCAGCAGCGCGCCGGTGTCGAGCGAGAACACCTCGGCGTCCTTGAGCGCGTCCTGCACATCGTCGGCAATGAGGCGCGTCGCCAGTCCTTCGGCCATCGCCGTCTTGCCGACACCGGCCTCGCCGACGAATACCGGATTGTTCTTGCGGCGACGGCACAGCACTTCGATGGTGCGCTGCAGTTCGTCGCTTCTGCCAATGAGCGGATCGAGCTTTCCCTGTCGGGCGCGCTCGGTCAGGTTCACGCAGTAGGCGGTCAGCGGATCGCGAGACGGTCCGCTCGCTTCGTGCCCTTCGGTGCCGCCAGGCTGGGTGTGGTCCGTCGGCGCTTCCGGCATGGGCGTCCGCCGAATCCCGTGCGAGATGTATTCGAGGATGGCGAGCCTGGTGACGCCGTAATCGGCGAGCAGTTCGGCCGCATGCGATTTCGGCTGCTGAATGAGCGCCGCGAGGATGTCACCCACCTGCGCTTCTTCGCGTTGTGCGCTCTGCACGTGCAGCACGGCGGTCTGCAGCACGCGACGGAAGGCCGCCGTCTGCTCCGGCTCACGGGCCTGCCCCCGGCCAAAGCGCTCGATGGAGGCCTCGAAGTATTCCGTGAGCTTGCGCCGCAAGTCTCCGAGGTTCACGCCACACGCCTCGAGAATGCGTTCGGCGTCTGGATCGTGCGCCAGCGCGAACAGCAGGTGCTCGAGCGTCAGATACGCGTGCCGGCGTGCCACGGCTTCGCGGAAGGCAATATGTAGAACAGCTTCGACAGAGGCAGAAAACACGGACGTCGCGCTCCTATGCCTCCTCGACCGTCGCGCGCAGCGGGAATCCCGCCTCGTGCGCCATCGAGGTGACCTTGTCAGCCTTGGTTTCAGCGATCTCGTAGGTGTAGACGCCGGCGACACCGCGGCCGTTGACGTGCACCTGTATCATGATCCGGTACGCTTCCGCCGGAGACTTCTGGAAGACCTCTTCGAGCACCTGAATCACGAACTCCATCGTCGAGTAGTCATCGTTGAGGAGCACGACCTGATACAGCGTCGGCTCGCGCTCGCGCGTTTCCGTGCGTTCCTTGACGCCGGCCCCGCTGCCGTGGCGTGGGTCTGTCACGTCTCACAGCGTAACACTGCAGGGGGCGCACCTGTCATAATCAGGTGTTTGTGACAATCCCTACACGCATCGCCGAAGAGCTCGGCGTTCGTGTCGAGCAAGTGACCGCTGCGGTCGCGCTGCTCGACGACGACGCCACCGTGCCGTTCATTGCCCGCTACCGGAAGGAGGCGACCGGCGGACTCGACGACACACAGTTGCGGACCCTCGCCGAACGCCTCATCTACCTTCGTGAACTCGAGGAGCGGCGGGCCGCGATTCTCGCGAGCATCACCGAGCAGGGGAAACTGACGCCGGAGCTCGCCGCCGCGATCGCGCACGCCGACAGCAAGGCACGACTCGAAGACCTCTACCTGCCGTTCAAGCCAAAGCGGCGCACCAAGGCACAGGCCGCCCGCGAGGCCGGGCTGGAACCGCTGGCGCTCGCACTGCTCACCACGCCGACGCTCTCGCCAGACGCCATCGCGTCTGGGTATATCGACGCCGAGAAGGGGATTGCGGATTCGGCGGCGGCGCTCGAAGGGGCGCGCTGGATTCTGATCGACCGCTTCGCGGAAGACGCCGATCTGGTGGGAACGTTGAGGGAGACGCTGTGGCAGCGCGGCGAATGGAAGTCGACCGTCATTGCCGGCAAGGAGATGGAAGGCGTCAAGTTTTCTGACTATTTCAGCGGATCGGAACTGGTGCACAAGGTGCCGTCGCACCGGACCCTGGCCCTGCTGCGCGGTCGCGAAGAGGGCATCCTGAGGCTCGCGGTGGTGCTGCCTGTCCCGGAAGGCGCCACCGGCCCGACTGAGCCCGAGCAGCGCATCGCGGCAAAGCACGGCATTGCGCGACAGGGGCGGCCGGCCGACGCCTGGCTCAGTGAAACCGTCCGTCTGGCGTGGAAAGTGCGGCTGCTGCCCAACCTTGAAGTGGACGTCGAACGGCGGCTGCGCGAGGCGGCCGAGCTCGAGGCCATCCGCGTCTTCGGACGGAACCTGCACGATCTGCTGCTGGCACCGCCGGCAGGACAGCGGGTCACGATGGGACTCGACCCGGGCATCAGAACCGGTGTGAAGGTGGCGGTCGTCGACGGCACCGGCCGTGTGCTCGAGACCACCACGGTGTACCCACACCCGCCGAAGAACGACAAGGAAGGGACGATTCGCGCGCTGGCCGCGATCGCGGCGCGCCACAAGGTGGAACTCATCTCCATCGGCAACGGCACCGCGTCCCGAGAGACCGATCAACTGGTCGGTGAACTGATGACCCGATACCCGGAGGCGAAGCTCACGAAGGCGGTGGTGTCTGAAGCCGGCGCGTCGGTGTACTCGGCTTCCGAACTCGCAGCGAAGGAGTTTCCGGATCTCGATGTCTCGCTCCGCGGCGCGGTGTCGATTGCACGTCGACTGCAGGATCCGCTGGCAGAGCTTGTCCGAATCGATCCCAAGGCGATCGGTGTCGGCCAGTATCAGCATGATGTGAGTCAGGTGATGCTGGCGCAGAAACTGGATGCGGTCGTGGAAGACTGCGTGAATGCGGTGGGTGCCGACGTCAACACGGCATCGGCACCGCTGCTGGCACGAATTTCCGGTCTGGCCGAGACCACGGCACGCAACATCGTGGCCTTCAGGGACGCGCATGGGCCGTTTCGTGAACGCCGGCAGATTCTGAAGGTGCCTCGGCTGGGCGACCGCGCCTTCCAGCAGGCGGCTGGCTTTCTGCGGATTCCGAACGGCACCAATCCGCTCGATGCGTCAGCCGTGCATCCGGAGGCGTACCCGGTGGTCGAACGCATTGTCCACACCACCGGTCTGACGATTGGCGAGTTGATGGGCAAGAGCGCGGTGTTGAAGGCGCTCGACCCGCGCACGTTTGCTGACGGCACGTTCGGTGTCCCGACGGTGAAGGACATCATCGCCGAGCTCGAGAAGCCGGGCCGCGATCCGCGCCCCGAGTTCAAGGCCGCGCGGTTCAAGGACGGCGTCAACGATATCGGCGATCTGCAGCCCGATATGCAGCTCGAGGGCGTCGTCACAAACGTCGCCAACTTCGGTGCGTTTGTCGACATCGGCGTCCACCAGGACGGGCTGGTGCATGTGTCGCAGCTGTCCGATCGCTTCGTCAAGGATCCGCACGACGTGGTGAAGGCGGGCGACATCGTCAAGGTGCGCGTGCTGGAAGTGGATCTGCCACGCCGCCGCATCGCGTTGACGATGAAGCAGGAGAGTCGTGAGTCACAGGGCAGTCGCGAGTCTGGAGTCGAGAGTCGACCATCGTTGGGCAGCAGTCGGCCGGCGCCGACCTCCAGCACGAGACCGCAGCCCCCGAGGCCGGAGCCCAGAGCCCCGAAACCACAGCCCCAGCCGATCACCAGTGCGCCGTCGACGGCGATGGGCGCGGCGTTCGCCAAAGCCAAGTCGTCCGTGCGATCGTAAGAGGACCCATGTCGACCGATACGACGACCCCAACGGCGGCGGTAAGCGAGATTGAGCGCGAAGTGGCTCGGCGCCGGACGTTTGCGATCATTTCGCATCCGGACGCTGGCAAGACCACACTCACCGAGAAGCTGCTGCTTTACGCCGG
>CADEEX010000381.1 GCA_902826465.1 uncultured Acidobacteriota bacterium | reverse complement strand
CGACCATTCTCGTCAAAAGGGCCGCGGCCGAAGCGAATCGTGATCTGTCACGGCTCGATGGCGAGGTTGCCGACGCCATCATCGCGTCGGCAGACGAGATTCTCGGCGGTGCGCTCCGCGATCAGTTCGTCGTCGACGTCTATCAGGCCGGTGCCGGCACGTCGCACAACATGAACGCCAACGAGGTGCTGGCCAACCGCGCCAGCGAGCATCTCGGCGGCAGCCGCGGCGGGTACGACCGCGTGCATCCGAACGATCATGTCAACATGGGACAGTCGACCAACGACGTGTTCCCAACCGCCACCCGTCTGGCGCTGCTGCTCGGCCACGATCGCTTGAGCGCGGCGGCGCGCGCACTCGCTGGAGCCTTTGCGGACAAGGCTGGCGCGTTTGACACGGTCGTCAAGACTGGCCGGACACACCTTCAGGACGCCGTGCCGATCACGTTCGGGCAGGAATTCCACGGATATGCCGGCTGCCTGCTGCGAGGCGCCGACGATCTCGACGCCGCGTCGACACAGTTGCTCGAGCTGAATCTCGGCGCCACCGCCGTCGGTACCGGCTTGAACGCCGGCGACGACTACCGCGCGCTGGCCATCGCGAATCTCGCACGCGACACGCACGTCGCCGTCACGCCCGCTGCCAATCTGTTTCGCGTCACACAGAGCATGGGTGACGTCCTCGCCTACTCGGGCGCGATGCGGCGATTGGCCGTCGAACTCGGGAAGATTGCGAGCGATCTGCGCCTGCTCAGCATGGGACCACGCGCGGGGATTGCCGAATTGCGCCTGCCCGCCGTCCAGCCTGGCTCGTCGATCATGCCCGGCAAGGTGAACCCGTCGATCCCGGAGATGGTCAACCAGGTCTGTTTCCAGGTGATGGGCTGCGACATGACGGTGGCGCTGGCGTGCGAAGCAGGACAGCTCGAACTGAACGTGATGATGCCGGTCATCGCCTGGAATGCCCTGCATGCCTCGACCATTCTTCGCGAGGCGATGACAGCCCTGCGAGTGCGCACCATCGAGGGACTCGAGGTTGATGCCGAGCGCGCCCACGAACTGCTCGATCGCAGCACCGCCACCGCCACCGCGCTCAGTCCCTACATTGGCTACGACGCCACCGCGGCGATCGCCAAGACTGCCGTGGCCAGCGGGCGGTCGATTCGCGAACTGGTGCTCGAGCAGGGTGTGCTCGATCAGGCGCAGCTCGACGCGATTCTGTCCGTTGATGCGATGACCCGCGGCGGCGGCGCGGGCAACGGCGATCGCCCGACACCGGACGGGCGCGAACGATCATGAAGGCCCTGACCGCCTCTTTGGTGGTGCTGTCGTTCGTGCCGCTGACTCCGCGCATCGGCCGGCAGATCGCGCCGACACTCCGCGCCGCGGCCCAGGCCACGTCGAGAAACCCGTCGCCGTCCACCACCCGGCCGCAACCGAGGAAACCTCGCCTGTTTCCGCCCGAGGATCTGGGACTGCTCGAAGCTCCGGATCGTGACGACTGGAACAAGCCGGATCTGATCATGGATGCGCTCGGGATCGCCGACGGCGGGACCGTCGCCGATCTGGGTGCCGGCGGTGGCTGGTTCACCATCCGGCTGGCGCGGCGGGTCGGTCCCACGGGCACGGTCTACGCGCAGGACATCCAGCCGCAGATGATCGAGGCCATCAATCGGCGCGTGCAGCACGAGGGCGTGCGCAATGTCCGTACGGTCATGGGGACATCCACCGATCCGCATCTGCCGGCGGGGCTCGATGCAGTTCTGATCGTCGACGCGTATCACGAGATGGACGACCCGGCCCGGCCCGACGTCATCAGGACGTTCCTCTCGAGGGTGGCGGCGGCCCTCAAACCGCAGGGACGCATCGGCGTCGTCGACTTCTTGCCAGGCGGCGGTGGGCCAGGTCCAGCGGCTGAAGACCGGGTCTCGCCCGATGCGGTCATCCGTGCCGCCGAAGATGCCGGCTTCACGCTGCAAACGCGAGACATAGTACCGCCGTTTCAGTACATCCTCGTCTTCTCAAGAACGACAAGGCCGATGACGCCACCGCAATGAGCACTCGCATCCCGACCGCGTTGACCATCGCCGGCAGCGACTCCGGCGGCGGTGCGGGTCTTCAGGCGGACCTGAAGACGTTCGCCGCACTTGGCGTGTATGGCACCTGCGCCATCACGGCGATCACGGCACAAAACACCCAGGGGGTGACGGCGATTGAGCCACTGTCGTCAGAGATGGTGACCGCACAGATGGAAGCGATCGCCGGCGACATCGCGCTGCATGCCACGAAGATTGGCATGCTCGCCAACGCGGCGATTGTGGAGGCTGTGGCCGCAGCCATTCAGGAACTCGAACTGCCACTGGTGGTCGTCGATCCGGTCATGGTCGCCAAGAGTGGTGACCCTCTGCTCGACACTGACGCCGTGATGGTCCTCCGCGTGGAACTGTTGCCGCTGGCCCTCGTGGTGACGCCGAACCTGCCTGAAGCCGAAGTGCTTGCCGCGATGACGATCGCGTCGCCGCGTGATGTGCAAGAGGCGGCGCGCCGCATTCACGCGCTCGGCCCGCGCGCCGTCGTCAGCAAGGGAGGGCATGGCACCGGAGCGGCCCTCGTCGATGTCCTGTTCGACGGCCGTGACTTTCTCGAGTTCCACACCGCACGCATTGAAACCCGCAATACACACGGCACGGGGTGCACCTTCGCGTCTGCCATCGCCGCATACCTCGCCAGGGGACGTTCGCTCGTGGCAGCGACGGAACAGGCGCAGCAGTACGTCGCTGGCGCGATTCGGCATGGTCTGTCCATCGGACACGGTCACGGTCCGCTCGATCACTTCTGGAAGGACCATGGAACCTGAGGTGTCGCGTTTATACTGATTCCGTGCGTACCCCCTTGTTGTCCATCGGCCATGAGCCGCTGGCGCTCGATTCCCTGATTGCCGCCGTGTCGGATCGCGGTGCGGCGACCGGGTCCGATGGTGCGGTCACGAGTTTCCTGGGACTGGTGCGCAACCATAATGTCGGTCGCGCGGTCACACATCTCGAGTACGAGGCGTACGAAGCGCTGGCACTTCGCTCCTTCGAACGAATCGTGACTGAAGCTGAGGCGCGCTGGTCCGGCGTCCGGCTGGCCATTCATCACCGAATTGGCCGAATCGACATCGGTGGTGCCAGCGTCGCAATAGCAGCGGCCTCCGCTCATCGCGGCGACGCCTTCGCGGCTTGCCGCTACGCGATCGAACGGATCAAGCAGATCGCGCCGATCTGGAAGCGCGAGTTCTTCGACGGCGGCGACGTCTGGATCGAGGGGGCGACGGCAGATCCTGACGATGTCGCGGCGCGGGAGAGGGCGGAGCGGGTCGCATGCGCGTGACCGTCCGGCTGTTCGCCAGGCTCCGCGACATCGCGGGGGCGGCTGAATTGGTGCGCGATGTCCCCGCGGGTGCAACGATTGGCACCGTGTGGGCAGAGCTGACGCGCGAGTTTCCCGACATGGCCGACTACGCCAAGTCGATGTCGGTCGCGCTGAACGCCGACTACGCGCGGATGGAACACGCCATCAGCGACGGCGATGACGTTGCGTTTCTGCCGCCAGTGTCGGGTGGTGAAGGTACGGGGATTCCGCTGTGATTTTCGAGAAGCTGGCCGCGGTCGAGCGGCAATACGAGGAGATCGCCGAACGGCTGGGCTCCGCCCAGCTGCAGTCCGATCCGACCGAGTATCGGAAACAGTCCAAGTTGCTGGCCGAGATCGAGGAAACCGTCGAACGCTTCCGTGACTACAAGATCGTCGACCGCGGAGTCGCGGACAGCGAAGAGATTGTCGCGTCCGGCGACCCCGACATGCGCGAACTCGCGGAAGAAGAACTGAAGTCGCTCAAAGCGCGCCGCGAAGCGCTCGTCTCGGAACTGAAAGTCCTGCTCATCCCGAAGGATCCCAACGACAGCAAGAACGTGGTGCTCGAAATCCGTGCCGGCACCGGCGGCGACGAAGCGGCGCTCTTCGCCGGCGAGCTCTTCCGGATGTACTCGAAGTACGCCGAGCGCCACGGCTGGCGCATCGACGTGATGTCGAGCAGCGAAACCGGAATCGGCGGGCTCAAGGAAGTCATCGCGATGATCGAGGGACGGGGTGCCTACAGCAAGTTGAAGTACGAGAGCGGCGTGCACCGCGTGCAGCGCGTGCCCGCCACCGAGGCGGCCGGCCGATTGCACACGTCCACGGCCACGGTGGCCGTGCTCCCCGAAGCGGAAGACGTTGACATTCAAATCAACGACAAGGATCTGCGCATCGATACGTTCTGCTCGAGTGGGCCCGGTGGACAGAGCGTCAACACCACCTATTCGGCGGTCCGCATCACGCATCTTCCCACTGGCGTCGTGGTGTCGCAGCAGGACGAAAAATCGCAAATCAAGAACAAGGCGAAAGCGATGCGCGTGCTCAAGTCGAGGCTGCTCGACATGGAGATTCGCAAGCAACAGGAGGCGATCGCCAAGGACCGCAAGAGCCAGGTCGGCACCGGCGAGCGCTCCGAGAAGATTCGCACCTATCACTTCAAGGAGAACCGCCTCACCGATCACCGGGTCAAC
>CADEEX010000380.1 GCA_902826465.1 uncultured Acidobacteriota bacterium | reverse complement strand
CCGCGCGCGTAGACATGCACGTACGGCGCACCGGCGTCGGCGACGAACAGGTATCGTCCGTCGGCACTGAAGCGCAGGCCGTGCGGATAGTGGACGCGCCGCAGAATCGCCGCCGGGTCAGCATCCGGTGTCAGCGCCTCGTCGTTGCGGTACACGAAGACGCTGTGCGTATTGTGGTTGCTGACGGCGATCCACCCACCGTCGGCACTCACCGTGACGCCGTCCGGCGTATCGAGCCACTTCCGGATCACAACCTCCTGACGGCTCGCCGCCGCAGTCGCCGCCAGATCGAGACGGTGCCTGGACACGGTATTGCCGTCGTTGTTGCAAACCAGCACATCGCGCACTGCCCCGTTCGACCGCTCGACAGTCACTGAACCAGGCGCGTTCAGCACGCCGCCGCCAGGCGACCAGACCTGAATCGGCGTCAACTCGACGAGTGCGACTCCAGCCTGACGACCGGGAATCGAGAACACGACCAGGTCGCCCGCACGATTGGTCACGACCAAGGTGTGGTCGTCGAGGAAATCGAGGCCATGCGGGAGCGTCAGCGCCGGCGACGAGCACTCGACGCTGCCGGTCGCGGTCACCAGCGGACGCCCGGCGGCCACCTCAATCGCGCAATCGATCAGCAGGATTCGATTCCGCGTGAAGCAGGCGATCGCGATACGCGTATTACTGGGCGAAAAGCAGACGTCCTCAGTGCGCCCTGCTGCGGCAATCGCATCACGCACGGCTGCGGGGGCAACGCATTCGACGTCCATCGAGTGACCTTTCACTGGGGTCGCGGCCCTGAACTGTTCGCGGACGCGCGAGCCGAAGGTCTACAGTATCGGACACGCCCCGGTCCATTCAATCGCCTCGTAGGGAACGAGCGTCGTTCAGTGCCATCTCGCGCAGCGTCCGACCGGCGCCGGGATCACCACCGCCAACGCCAGGCGTCAACCGTGGCAACTTATCCCGGCCGCAATCGCGCGGCTGCGCTAGCATGAGCGCACATGGTTATTTGCGTGGCCTGCCAGCGGCGGTGCGACCCGAACAAGTCGTTCTGCGCCAACTGCGGCAGCGCCGTGTTCGTGGACGCCAACGAGCCGGGCGCGCGCGGGCCCAGGCCACGGCGCGAATGGGCGGCCGCCGCGCGCAACCAGCCGACGAACATCAGGACCATCGAGCGACCCACGGTCAACTTTCCCATCGGCGGCCTGATCAAGTGGGCGGTTTTCCTGTTCATCGTCTGGAAGGCGTGGGGCGTGCTCGTGCAGTTCCCCGAGGTCCGCACCATGGTGGACGCCGTCGAACGCGGCGAAACCCCGAACGTTCAGCCAGCCATCGACGCGCTGCGCCAGGCGCTCCAGTCTGCCGTCAACCAGCTTCCCCCACCCGAGCGCTCGCAGGAGACGCGACCAGACGATGTCGCACCCGCCGCAGCAGCGCCGGTGCCTGAATCTTCCTCACCTGCGGTGGCCCCCACGGAGACACCCGCCGCGCCAGTTGTGGAACCCGCCCGCGGCGGCACAGCCCCGGACACTGCGCGCTCGTCAGCGCCGCGCGTCGTCCGCCGCGTCATGCCCGACTACACCCCCGCCGCCACACGCGCGAAGATTGAGGGGAAGGTCCTGCTCCGCGGCGTCGTCCAGGTCGGCGGCTCCGTCACCAACATCACCATTGTCCGCTCGCTCGACGCGACGTTCGGACTCGACCAGCAGGCGATCAAGGCGCTGCAACAGTGGCGCTTCGAACCCGCAATCCGCAATGGCCAGCCCGTACCGTCGTCCATGCAGGTGGAGATGACGTTCACGCTCCGCTGAGCACATCCCCACATCGCAACATCTCATGTCCCTGCTCGAACTTGTTGCGGTGCTCTTCGGCATCGTCAGCGTCTTCCTCAGCGTCCGCAAGCTCATCTTCACCTCGCCCACCGCGCTGGTGAACGTGTCGCTGTTCTTTGCGCTGTTCTATCAGGCCGGCCTGTACTCGGACATGGGACTGCAGGTCGTGTACTTCGCGCTCTCGGTGTACGGCTGGTACGGCTGGCTGTACGGCGGAAAGGACCGCACGGCGCTCACGGTGTCGCGCACGCCGACGACGTGGTGGATACCACTGGCGGGGAGCGCGGCCGTGGTCTGGGTAGCCTTGAGCGCCATCACCTCGCGTCTGCCTGGCGCATCGCTCCCCTATCTCGACGCTGCCACCACCACCACGAGCCTGGTGGCGCAATGGATGATGACACGCAAGCTGGTCGAGAACTGGCTGCTGTGGATCGTGGTGGACGTCGTCTACGTCGGCATGTTCATCACGAAGGGGCTCTATCTCACCGCCGTCAACTACGCCGTGTACCTGGCATTGGCAGTAATGGGCTACCTTGCCTGGCGGCGATCGCTCGTCAGCGGCTGAGGCTCTCTTCCAACCTCGAGAGATGGCCGGCCTCGTGCGAAGACTCAACAGGGGGCCTGACCAGGGTGGAGCGCTTGCGCTGGCCACGCAGGTACACACCTGGTGTCGTGCCGAGCACCATGATGCCGCCGACGAGGTAACACACCATGGCAACGGCAAACGGCGCCCAGAACGTGCCGATGGCCAGATGCACGACGGCGGCGAGCAGGAGCGGGAGGCTGACGTCGCAGGCGGCAGCCAGCAGACGCCCAACGGTGGCGTGCAGCACCGCACTTCTGCTCAACATGTGTGATTCGTCCGCAAGCGTCAGCCGCAACATCGGTACCCGTTGTCGAGGAGACGCCGGCGGGACCGGCGTTGCGCCGGCATCGGCGTCGTTTGCCGGAGCTGGATAGCGTTCGAGAAACTGCTGCAGGGTTTCGTCGGGGTCGAGACCAACGGCCGTCGCGTAGCTTCTGATGAACGAACGCCGGAAGATGCCTCCCGGCCAGCGCGTCATCCGATCGCGTTCGAGATCGCGCAGGAGACTGATCGAAATCTTGGTATTGGCCGCGATCGACTCGAGCGTAATGCGTCTGCGCTCGCGCTCCGCGCGAAGTCGTGGTCCGAAGTCGTCGTCTTGCATGAGGGTGTGCGCATATCCATGCAATGTTGGATCCCTCGCGACGCCCCCTACGTGGAGCGACGATGCATCGCAAGGGAACACACCGTGTCGATCAGGCATGAACGCTTCACACGATGATCACGCGTGATGAGCCGGGCTAGAATCGAACGCGCATGTCAGGTCGCATCGAAGCCATCAACATCTCACGTGGCGGACTGCCGAAACAGCCGACCTTCGAAGCCGTGATCACCGAACAGGGCATCGACGGCGATACGCAGAACGATCTCGTGCATCACGGCGGACCGAACCGCGCGGTGGTGCTCTACTCGCTCGACGTCATTCGCGGCCTTCAGGCTGAGGGGCACAGCATCGCGGCGGGAAGCAGCGGAGAAAACCTGACCGTCAGCGGACTCGACTGGGCGTCGATCGTGCCTGGCACACGGCTTCTCGTCGGCGACGCCGAACTGGAGATCACGCGCTACACCACGCCGTGCGCGAAGCTCGGGCGCCTGTTCCGCGGCCAGGATTTCATGCGCATTGCACAGCAGACCAACCCCGGCTTCAGCCGCGTCTGCGCCAAGGTGTTGAAGGGCGGCATCGTCCGTCCGGGCGACGCCGTCGTGGTGTCGACCTAGGCCACGGAGGCACGCCGCTGAGGCACGCCACTGAGGCACAGAGACACGGAGACTCTCGAACCCACAACGCTCGAGGTTTTCGCTGTCAGTGGACGGCGGATGACGTCTGGACGGCGGGCCGCAGCACGCGCGTGATCATCGTCTCGAGTGCGCGCTGGTCGAGGTGAAACGGTCCGGCAACGGCCGCGCCGAGCGTGATCTCGATCGCGATCACCACGCCACCCTCTTCTAACGGGTTCACGATCCAGCTCAGTCCGCGCAGCGAGATCTCACGCGGCTCATCGGTCGGATACTTGAGCCGATGCATGGAGCGCAGCATCCCCTCGAGCACCAGCCGGACATCGTCATCTGTCCAGTCGCGCGGCTCGCGACTGACGCCTTCAATAGCTGCGGTGGTCGCGTAATCCTGGCCTCGAAGCCACACATCTACCGGTACATTCAACACAACATCCTCAGTATGACTCACTCACGGCTCTTTCCAGTTCGTCCGCGGTCGTCACAGGCGCGGCGCACACGAAGTCGCGACAGACGTAGGCGGTCGCCGAGCGATCGAGTGGCGCCATCGACGCCAGCCACGGCATACGGGCGGCCAGCGCCTGCTGCTGCTCGCCATTCAGCGTCAGCGCAATGGTGAACGGACGATACCGCAGGGCCACCCGGCGCGACAGCTGCCGCGGGTCGGGCGTGCCGACAATGACCACCTGCTGCATACCCGCGGTGAACGTTGAGAACGCCGCCGCCATCATCGGCACCGCACGGCCCATCTGCTCGAGGCGCGCCGCAAACAGCTTCAGCGCCCCTTCGATTCGTGTCCAATACGACGGATCGTCGACGAGATGACCGAGCGCCAGCAGGTTGGCCACCGACACCGAACTCGCGGTCGGCTCGGCGCCGTCGTAGTCTTCCTTCATCCGCACCAGCACCGTCTCGTCACGTCCTGTCGTGCTGAACCAGCCGCCGTGTTCCTGGTCCCAGAACA
>CADEEX010000379.1 GCA_902826465.1 uncultured Acidobacteriota bacterium | reverse complement strand
GCGGCTGTCCACGGCAGCCAGCGGTGAGACCCTCGCCATCCGTTCACGGTGAGGTCGTACAGCACGATCACGCCCACGACGACGACGCCGCTTTCCTTGGCCGTTGCGGCGATGAACGCCGCGAGCGCGAGCGCGGCCAGCCACCCGATTCGCGTGCTGCCTGACGACGAGCGAACCCGAAGATGCGCGTGGAAGGCCGCCAGTACGCCGAGCGTGGCGAGCAGGTCGGATCGGCCGGCGATATTGCTCACGGCCTCGGTGACCAGGGGATGCGCCGCCCACAACGCGGCGCCCAACATGGCGGGCCAGACACGGCCGAGGACGCCCCGTGTGCACCAGTAGAGCAGGCAGACATTGGTGGCGTGCAGCGCCACGTTCACCAGGTGGTACCCGCGGGGAGCCGTCGCGTTGCCGAGTACGCTGTAGTTCAGGAGAAACGAGAGCGTCGTGGCCGGGCGATAGAGGCCGAACTCGAAGTTCGGCCACCAGTAGGTGTGAGAGAAAATCTGCCCGAGGTGCTCGAACGACACGGCCCTGAGCCGCGGGTCCTCGAGTACCAGCAAACGACTGTCGAAGACGAGATCCCCCGACAGCGAGTTGGCGTAGAGCAGAACCACGAGAATCGTGAGCGCGAGCGGAGCGACCCGGCCGGGCAGCGACTCAGCGCTGGTGCCGTGTGCCCCTGGCCCCTGGTGCGTGTGGGCCCTGGCTGCTGGAGTCGAGCGCGAAGCCGGCCGCTTATTCGGACCGGTAATTCGGCGCCTCCTTGGTGATCGTCACGTCGTGCACGTGGCTTTCGCGGAAGCCAGCCGGCGTGATGCGAATCAGGCGATGGTCGCGCTGCAGTTCCTTGATCCCCTTGCAGCCGCAGTAGCCCATGCCGGCGCGCAATCCACCCACCAGCTGATGCACCATGGCCGCCACGGTGCCCTTGTGGGCCACGCGTCCTTCGATGCCTTCGGGCACCAGCTTCTGATCCGAGTTCGGGCCCTCGAGATCGAAGTCGTCCTGGAAGTAGCGGTCGCGGCTGCCTCGGCGCATCGCCCCGATTGAGCCCATGCCGCGGTATTCCTTGAAGCTGCGTCCCTGGTAGAGGATGAGTTCGCCTGGGCTCTCGTCGGTGCCGGCAAACAGGTTGCCGATCATCGTGGTGCTGGCGCCCACGGCCAACGCCTTGGTGATATCGCCCGAGAAGCGGATGCCGCCGTCGGCAATCACCGGAATGTCGTGCGCGTTCGCCGCGGCGGCGCACTCCATGATGGCGGTGATCATCGGGACGCCGATACCCGCAACCACGCGGGTGGTGCAGATCGATCCGGCGCCGATGCCCACTTTCACGGCGTCGACACCCTGATGAATGAGCGCCAGCGTCCCTTCCGGCGTCGCCACGTTGCCGGCCACGAGATCCACATCAGGGAAACGCAGACGGATGCGTTTGACCATGTCGAGCACGCCCTGCGAGTGGCCGTGCGCGGTATCGATCACCAGCACGTCGACGTTGGCCGCCACCAGCGCCTCGGCGCGCTCCATAGTGTCTTTGGCCACGCCCACGGCGGCGCCGCAGCGCAGGCGTCCAAGCGTATCTTTCGACGCGTTCGGGTACTTGACGGCCTTCTGAATGTCCTTGACCGTGATCAGGCCTTTCAGGCGGTAGTTGTGATCGACGACGAGAAGTTTCTCGACCTTGTGCTGGTGCAGCAGTTCTCGCGCCGCATCGAGCGAGGTGCCAACCGGCACCGTGATCAGGTCGTCGTGCGTCATGATCTCGGAGATCGGACGCTGCAGGTTGGTCTCGAACCTGAGATCGCGGTTGGTCAAAATGCCGACCAGCCGTCCTTCCTTGCTGCCGTCGTCGGTGATCGGCACACCCGAGATGCGGTACTTCCGCATCAGTTCGAGCGCTTCGTGAATCCGGTGGGTGGGGGACAGCGTGATCGGATCGACGATCATGCCGCTCTCGGAACGCTTCACACGGTCCACTTCAGACGCCTGCTCGGCGATGGACAGGTTCTTGTGAATGACGCCGAGACCGCCGTGCTGCGCCATGGCAATGGCCAGCCGCGATTCGGTGACCGTGTCCATCGCGGCGCTCAGGAGCGGGACGTTCAGTCGGATCCGTCTGGTCAGCTGCGTGCTGACGTCAACCTGGTTGGGAAGGACTGTCGAATGCTGCGGCACAAGCAGCACATCGTCGAAGGTGAGCGCGGTCTGGAAGCGCTCGGTCGCGATCTGACTCATTCACCCCTCACAAAAACACGAAAGGCCGACAGAGTCGGCCTTTCGTCTCTACGCTGCAGTACCGTGGCACTTCTTGTATTTCTTGCCGCTGCCACACGGGCACGGATCGTTACGGCCAACCTTCGGCTCGTCGCGGCGAACAGTTTTCACATCGGCATCGTCGCCGCCGACACGCGGCGGTTGCGGCGATGGTGGTACGCGGCTCGCAGGCGCCGGCGTCATCGGTGTGGCAGCGGCGGCGGAGCCGAAGAACGGCCTGGCCGATTCGGCCTGTGGATTGTTCATGACCAGCGGCGCGGCTGGCGCCAGCGGCCGCCGTGGCGGCGCCACAGGCGGTGGCGCCGGCATGTCGCCGGGACCTTCCTGCATGACCGGACGCAGCGCCCAGAGGTAGCGGACGATCTCGTCGTCCACTCGGGCCTTCATGTCCGTGAACATGCTGAAGCTTTCCTTCTTGTACTCGACCAGCGGGTCCCGCTGACCGTAGCCGCGAAGGCCGATCCCTTCCTTCAGATGGTCGAGGCTGTAGAGATGATCCTTCCACTGCGCGTCGACGATCTGGAGCATGATGTCGCGCTCGACCTTCTGCAGGATCTCGCGCGGCACGATCGCCTCTTTGTCCTCGTACGACTTCAGCGCGAGCGCCCAGATTTCGTCGCGGATCTCGTCGGCCGTCTTGTCGGTGAAGTCGAGCGACTCGGTGTCGATGCTGAAGGTCCGCCCCGCGTCACGGGCCAGCGCTTCGAGGTCCCACTCTTCGAAGTCGGCCTCTTTCGGCGCGTACTGCTGCACCTGCGCGTCGAGGAGGTCTTCCGCGAGTTCCATGACGTACTCGCGGGCGTCCATCGTTTCTTCGTGATTGTCTTCGTCCGTGATGCGGATGGTGCTCTCGAGAATCTGGCGACGCAGCCCGTAGATGTTCTCGCGCTGCTTGTTCATGACGTCGTCGTACTCGAGCAGGTGTTTGCGCGTGCCGAAGTTCTGCGCTTCCACCTGCTTCTGCGCGCGTTCGATCGCCCGCGTGACCATGCCGTGCTCGATCGGCACGCCCTCTTCCATGCCCAGGCGCTGCATCAGGCCGGAGATGCGGTCGGATCCGAAAATCCGCATCAGGTCGTCCTGCAGCGACAGGTAGAAGCGCGATGAACCAGGATCGCCCTGACGTCCCGCACGGCCGCGCAACTGGTTGTCGATGCGTCGCGATTCGTGGCGTTCCGTGCCGACAATGTGCAGCCCACCGAGCGCGACGACAGCGGCGTGTTCGGCGTCGGTCAACCGCTTGAAGTGTTCGAAGATGCGCTCCCAGTGTGCCTTGGCGACCCGGTAGAAGCCGTCGAGATGGTAGTAGTAGACGAACTCGTCGTCGTCGACGAACCGTTCGTCGCCCTTGGCGAGGCGTTCGGCCACCTGCTCGGCGAGCGCCTGTTGGCGCGCCATGAATTCAGGGTTGCCGCCGAGCAGAATGTCGGTGCCGCGGCCGGCCATGTTGGTCGCAATGGTCACCGATCCGCGGCGTCCGGCCTGCGCCACGAATTCGGCTTCCTGCGCGTGGTACTTGGCGTTGAGCACGACGTGCTTGCCGGTGTCGCCACCGGTGGCGGTGCCACGCTTCAAGCCGCGGCGGTCGAGCATCGTCGACAGCCGTTCCGATTTCTCGATCGACACGGTGCCGACGAGCACCGGGCGCCCGATCTTGTGCGCCTCGAGAATGTCGGTGACGATGGCGTCCCACTTTTCCTGCTCTGTGCGGAAGACCAGGTCAGGATTCTCGATGCGCGTGAGCGGTCGGTTCGACGGCACCACGATGACATCGAGTTTGTAGATCTTGGCGAACTCGGCGGCTTCGGTGTCGGCGGTGCCGGTCATGCCCGACAGCTTGCCGTACTTGCGGAAGTAATTCTGGAAGGTGACCGTGGCGAGCGTCTGGTTCTCGCGCTCGATCTTGACCTTCTCCTTGGCTTCCACCGCCTGGTGCAGGCCATCGCTCCAGCGCCGTCCCGGCATCAGGCGTCCTGTGAACTCGTCGACGATGACCACTTCACCGTCCTTCACCATGTAGTCGACGTCGAGCCGGTAAATGGCGTGCGCCCGCAGTGCCTGATCGACGTGGTGCTTGACGTGCGCGTTCTCGAGGTCGTAGATGTGTCCGCCATTCAGGCGATGCTGCAGCAGCTTCTCGGCCTTCTGCATGCCGCTCTCGGTGAGCGTCACCGTCTTGTGTTTCTCGTCGACGATGTAGTCGCCCGTGGCCTCGAGCGCCTCGCGCTCCTCCGCCTTGGCATCGCCGCGAATCACCTGTCCCGCCTTGAACTTCGGGATGATCTGGTCGACTTCGTAGTAGAGGTCGGTCGAGACTTCGGCGGGGCCCGAGATGATG
>CADEEX010000378.1 GCA_902826465.1 uncultured Acidobacteriota bacterium | reverse complement strand
GACCACGACCGTACCGATGACTCTGGCGAGGTTCATTCCGCCACCGTGATCGTGTCAATCACGCCGACGATGGCGGCGTCGACGGGGCAGTCTTTGAGCCCCGCCGCCATCCTCGCCGAACTTCCGCTTACCACGAGCACGGTCTCGCCGACACCTGCGTCGACGGTATCGATGGCGACAAGCGTGTTGCCCTCCACCTTGCCCTTCGGGTCCACAGGGCGCACGACGAGCAACTTACAGCTGACCAGCCGGGGATCCTTGCGTGTCGCAACGACGGTCCCGATAATTCTTGCGACGAGCACTCGGCCTAGGCCTTCGCGCTGCTCGCCTTGCCGATGGGCAGTGCGTCTTCCAGATTCGCGTGAGGACGCGGAATGACGTGCACAGACACCAGTTCGCCGACGCGCCGCGCCGCGGCAGCCCCGGCGTCAGTGGCGGCCTTTACGGCGGCAACATCTCCGCGTACGATCGCGGTGACGTAGCCCGCTCCGATCTTCTCCCAACCGACGAGCGTGACCTTTGCGGCCTTGACCATCGCGTCGGCGGCCTCGATCATTGCGACCAGGCCCTTCGTTTCAATCATTCCAAGCGCCTCACCCATTACCATCTCCTTCATGAACCGGTTGCCCGGTTCCGCCGCTCACTCCCGTCGCCAGGTACCGACATCGCGCCACACCGCCAACGCTACCGCAGGTTGCGAATCGCTTCTTCGACTAGCGCAGAGAGTTCGCGGTATGTTAACCGAATTTCCTCATCGTCACGGCCGCCCGCCTGCCCTGGCGACGCGGCCTGATCCCGCCCCTCGGGTACCAGACGCAGTCCGCCTCCGGCCGGCGCCTCAACCACCTGGCAGGTGGCCGGATCGCCGCCAGACACCAGATCGACGAGCGCTGATGGGTCGGCGCAAATTGGAGCGGGCGCCTTGATGCCGTACGCGCCGCGCAGCGCCTGCAGACGATCGACTTCCTCGCGGGCGATCAGGTTCTCGCCGCCGAGCAGTCGCGCCACCAGGCTGATCTTGGCAAAGTGCTCGATGGTTTCCATCTTGAAATAGGCCGCAAAGACGTCGGCCCCGACCGTCAAGGCACCATGGTTCGCGAGCAGCATCGCATCGTGGGCTTTGATGTACTTGCCCACAGCTGCCGGCAGTTCGGCGGTCGACGGCGTCGCGTACTCGGCAATCGGAATGCTGCCCAGCGTGGTCAACACCTCGGCGAGCACGGCGCGGTTCAACGGGATGCCAGCGACGGCAAAGCCGGTCGCGATCGGCGGATGGGCATGAACGACGGCTTGGGCGTCGGGGCGCTGACGGTAGACCTCGAGATGCATCAGCATCTCCGACGACGGATCGCGATCGCCCTGCAGCTTGCGGCCGTCCAGATCCGTGATGCACATCATGTCGGGTGTCATGAACCCCTTGCAGACGCTCTTGGGCGTCATCAGGAGCCGATCGGAGCCAAGCCTGGCGCTGATGTTTCCGTCGTTCGACGCGGTATACGAACGGGCGTACAAGCGGCGCCCGACTTCCACGATGCTCGCGCGGAGCGCTGATTCCGGCGTCATGCCGTGCGTCCGTGAGCGGTGGCGCGTCGCGTGTCCGGATGACTGGCCGCGTAATGATCGCGGCAGGAGGACGAACAAAAATGCAGTAGCTCGCGCCCACTGGTCAGGGTGAGTGATCGATCGGGCACGATGAACATGCCGCAGACGGGGTCACGCACCATGTGCACACCGCGTTGCGGCACCTGCCCGCCACCTGGCGCCGCGCCGCCGTTGACGCCAACCTTGAAGCCGTTCCAGAGGCGCGACATCGCGCGCACGAACAGGATCAACAGCGCGGTGTAGAGAAGAAAACGGAACATCTACGCCCCAGGGCGAGGCGACGTGGTGCTGCCGGGATGGGCAGCGCGCAGGCTGTCGAGGCCACGCTTGGCGGCCTGCCCTTCGACGCTGTCCGGCGATAGCTGTAACACCTGCTGCCACGCGGTTTCGGCCCCGGCCAGATCCTGCTTGCCGAATGCCTTGACGACACCAATGTTCAACAAGGTCTTGACGTGCTTTGGATCGACTTGCAGCGAGTGCTCGAACTGTTCGAGCGCGCGATCGGGCTGGTTGGTGTAGTAGTAGCTGACGCCAAGGTCGGTGCTGACGTCGGCGTCGTTCGGCTGAAGCTTCAGCGCCTCGCCGTACCAGTTGATGGCGTCCGTATAGCGTTCGGCGTCGAAATAGAGATTCGCCAGCTGGACCCGAGGCGCGGCGTTCTTCGGTTCCTTGTCGGCAGCAGCCTTGAACGCGCTGACCTTGGCTTCGTCCAGTGACGGAGCGGGTGCCGCGGCGGAGGCGGCGGGGGCGGCGGCCACTGCCGCCGCAGGAGGAGCCGAGACCGACCGGACAATGGCCTGCTGGCTCCCAATCACCCAACCGGCAATCAGACCGAACGCGATGCCGGCGATCCCGAATGCGATCGCTTCAGATTTCATGACAGCGTTTGATCATAGCGGATCGCGCATTAATGGTGTGTCGGCGGACGCAAGACTGCCAGATACTCGCGAAGCACGGTATCGAGGCCGACAAACAACGCTCTGGAGACGATGGCGTGACCGATCGATACTTCGTCGAGATGCGGCAGATCCCTGAAAATCAGCAGATTCTCGAGGTCGAGATCGTGACCGGCGTTGACGCCGAGGCCGAGCGCGTTCGCCTGCTGCGCCGCCTCGACGTAGCGATGGAACGACGCCATCGCTGCAGACACGCCGCTTTCGAATGCGCGCGCGAACGGCTCCGTGTAGAGCTCGACACGGTCGGCGCCGAGGTCGCGCGCGAAGGCGATCGCCTCAAGCTCAGGGGCCACGAACAGGCTGACACGAATGCCGTGGCTCTTGAAGTCGGCGATGACGTCCGCCAGTCCTTCGGCCTCCTCGCCTTTCTGCCAACCAGCCTGACTCGTGATCTCGCCGGGCACCACGGGTACGAGCGTGCACTGCTCCGGGCCGATCTCGTGAACCAGCGCAATCAGTTCGGGGCGTGGGTCGCCTTCGATATTCAACTCGACCAGTGGCCGCCTGTCGGCCAGCTCACGTGCAATCGCCCGGACATCCTCGGGGGTGATGTGCCGGCGATCGGCACGCGGATGCACCGTTATGCCGGCGACGCCAGCCTCGAGGCAGACGCGCACCGCGTCGATCACGCGAGGCTCACGGCCGCCTCGCGAATTGCGCAGTGTCGCCACCTTGTTCACATTGACGGAAAGACGGATCATCGCCGCAGCCTCAACCCAGCTCGCGCTTCGCGACGTCGATAATGCCCTGCGCCCAGCCACGAATCTCGTCCTGATCGCGCCCCTCGAGCATGACTCTCAAGAGTGGCTCCGTGCCAGAGTAGCGAATGAGCACTCGGCCCTGGTCCGCAACGCTCGCTTCAACCATGTGGATCGCCGCCGCGATGGCTGGCACGGTCATCACGTCAACCTTCTCTCGCACTCGAACATTCAGCAGAACCTGCGGAAAACTGACCAGATCGCCCGACAGCTGGCCGAGCGTCCGCCCGGTCGCCATCATCGTCCGCAAGACATTCAGGGCGGTGCATAGCCCATCGCCGGTGAAGAGGTAGTCGGAGAAGATGATGTGTCCAGACTGCTCGCCGCCGAGCGATAGTCCACGCGCCTGCATCTCCTCCATCACGTACTTGTCGCCGACGGCGCATCGCACCATGCCGATCCCGAGTTCCCGCAGCGCGATCTCCAGGCCGATGTTGCTCATCACGGTGGCGACAATCGCATCGCCGCGCAGCCGCCCCTCGGCCCGCAGCTGGCGAGCGCACATCAAGAGCACGGCATCGCCGTTGACGACGTGTCCGTGTTCGTCGACGAAAATGGCCCGGTCGCCGTCGCCATCAAACGCCACACCCAGGTCGGCCCCCATGCGCACGACCGTTTCGCTGAGGGTTTCCGGGTGCGTCGAGCCGCACCCGAGGTTGATATTGCGACCGTTCGGTGACGCACCAATGACGACGGGCTCGAATCCCAGGCGGCGAAACAGCGTCGGTGCTACAGCGGTGGTCGCACCGTTCGCACAATCGATCACCAGTGATGGCCGGCGATCACTCTCGCGAAGCGGCAGGACCGCGCACAGGTGGTCGAGATACTTCCTGACGAGATCCTCGCGCGCAATCTCGAGGTCGTGCGTGTCGCGCACCTGCCAGCGGCGATCGGCCACGATCGCCTCGATCTGGCGTTCGACCCGCTCCGTGAACTTCTCGCCGCTTCCGGAGAACACCTTGATGCCGTTATCCGCGAACGGGTTGTGTGAGGCCGAAATCACCACGCCCAGATCGTAGTCGGCGCTGCCGGTGAGATAGGCCACGGCTGGCGTCGGCACAATGTCCACGCTGGTAACGGTCGCGCCTTCGCCGGCGGCGCCGTGCGCCAGATCTCGCTCAATCCACTCACCCGACTCGCGCGTGTCGCGGCCGATCAGGATCTGGGTCCGCGCACCTCGGTGAGGCAGAGCGCGGACCAGCGCCGCGCCCAGCCGCTGAATGGTGTCGTGATCGAGCGGATGTTCGCCGGCTGTACCGCGCACGCCGTCGGTGCCAAACAACCGTGGAACGCTGTGAATCGGGCCGTGGTCGTGCGGACTATTGGA
>CADEEX010000377.1 GCA_902826465.1 uncultured Acidobacteriota bacterium | reverse complement strand
TCCGCGTCCTGATTTACGCGGCCGCGCGTCCGGAGTCGCGATGCCGTACGACTGACGTTGCCGCGGTGTTTGGCATCTCGCGCCATCACGTGGTGAAGGTCGTCAACGAGCTCCAGCATCTCGGCTACCTCGACACGACCCGCGGGCGCCAAGGCGGCTTTGCGCTGGCGACGCCTCCTCACCGCATCCGTATCGGCGAGGTCGTCCGGCGCACCGAAGGCACAATGACGCTCGTGGAGTGCTTTGACCGCGACACGAACACGTGTCCGCTGGCGCGGGCATGCGGCCTGAAGGGGGTGCTCACGGAGGCCTTTGACGCGTTCCTCTCCGTACTTGACCGTTACTCACTGGCTGACCTCATTGCCGAACCGCAATGGGTGGCGCGCGTGACCAGTCTCCGGCCCCGAGTGCGAGACAACCATGTGTGATGTGGGCCCATGACCCTACGCGATAGAGGAGACATCACCTCTCGCGCCGACATTGAGCGCCTCGTCGACGGGTTCTACGAGCGCGTGCGCGGCGACGAACTCCTGGGTCCGATCTTCGACGATGTCGCCCAGACAGACTGGGTGCGGCATCTGCCGAAAATGTACGCCTTCTGGGAGGGCGTGCTGTTCGGCGTCGCCGGATTCCGGGGCGACCCGCTGGCCGTCCATTGTGAACTCGCACGTCACGTTCCGCTTGGCGACCGAGAGTTTGGGCGGTGGCTCGACTTGTTTCACGAGAACGTGGATGCCTCTTTCAGCGGCCCGTGTGCGGAAGACACCAAGGCACGAGCATTACGGATCGCCGCGGTGATGCAGCACCATATTTCGAGCGCTCCGGGCGCCCTGACGTCTGCATGATCTGGCCCACCGATGTCAGTGCCTCCGCGGACCGCGCGCTCGCCACCAGACTGGCGGGTCACATGGCCACCCAAGCGAGCACGAGACCCTAGCTCGCGCAGTCGCGGCCACCACCACGTGACGGTGCTGTCGACGTACGTGCGCGAGGCCTTCGATGTCACGCGCGTCGCGCCAGCCACCGCACGGTTCTATCCTGTGTCGTCGAACGGAGCCAACGTGAGAGTCCATTTGATCAATCCGAGTCACGTGTCATTCGGTATCGGCGTCATTACGCCACGGTGGTTGTATGTACTGGCGGAAGCGACGCCTCGGCACTACGGCGACCCGCTGATCACCGACGAGACACTCGAGCCACTGGTCCCGTCCAGCGTCGTCTTTGGCGATATCGTTGGCATCGGCATCCACACGGGCAACGCGCTTCGGGGCTATGAGATTGGTCGCCTGGCTCGGAAGGCCGGAGCCACCGTGATCTACGGTGGTATCCATGCGACCCTCTTCCCGGAGGAGGCCCACGCGCTCGGTGACGCCCATGCCGTGGTCAAGGGTGACGGCGATCTGGCCTGGGCGCGGGCGCTCGCGGACTGTGTCGCGGGGAGGCTTCAGCCGACGTACGAAGGGGGGCGCGTCGAGCCGGAGCACCTGCTGCCGGCGCGATGGGACCTGATGCCCTCCAACCGGTACATGTGGGCCTCGGTGCAGACGGTGCGGGGGTGTCCGAAGCACTGTTCGTTCTGCTCCGTCTGGAAGACCGACGGCCAGCGCCCCCGCCAGCGCACGACCGACGGGGTCATCCGAGAGATCGTTGAACTGCGGCGCAAGGGCTTCCGGTTCATCGCCCTCGCCGACGACAACTTCTATCCGGTGACCCTGACCGATCTCACGATGGCGGCTCGGCGCGCAGACCAGACCTCGTTTCAGACCCTGAGCGCCATCAGATCCGAGCGGTTCGACCTGATGCGCCGCCTGGCCGCGCTGCCGTCCGACATGGTGTTCTTCACCCAGATCACGATGGAGGCCGGCGAGGATCCGGAGTTCCTGGACGCCATGCACAAGGCGCGGATCAAGGGGGCACTCGTCGGCATCGAGTCGGTGTCGCCGGAGGGCCTGAAGGACGTCCACAAGGGTTTCAACGTTGCCGGCGACGCGCTGATCGAGCGATTGCGCGGCTTCCGCGAACACGGTGTGCACGTGCTGGGGTCGTTCATCTTCGGGCTGGCGAGCGATCGCGAGCGCACCTTCGACGCGACGGTCGCCGTTGCACAGCAGGCCGGGGTCACGTTTGCCCAGTTCGTCATGCTGACCCCGTTCCCGGGGACCAACGACTTCGCCTCCTGGGAAGCGTCGATGGCCGCGGACCAGACCCGGATCGCTGGCGTACCGCTCACGCGCCATTGGCTGATTCCGCAGGCACAACGGCCCAAGGTGTACACGCCGCATCCGACCATGGCCGCGGACGACATCCGGCGTGGCACGCAGCGCGCCTGGGACCAGTTCTACAGTCTCACCAACGTCTGGGTGCGGTCGCGGTGTGTCCAGTCATTGAAGTCGCGCGTCGCCTTCGTGCTCATCTCGAAGTTGTACCGCCAGATGTACGCCAACACCGGGATCGCCACTGACAGCGCGCGCGTAGGTCGGTCTGCGCGATGGGCGAGATGGCTTGCCCATCCGTGCCGTCGTCTGTTCACCGCACGCCCGATGCCCGACCTCTCCGTGCCGGCGTGAGCCACTATCGGAAGAGCGCACCTGGGGTGACTGTGCGCACTGGCGGATTTTAACTCTCGCATGACGCTGCCCTTGACGAGCAGCTCTGGTTGGCCCCGCGGTCCAGCCGTATCACATCCTGGCCACCAGGAGGCGATGCCTCACGCCTTAGAAAACAGTCGGGGGGGCGACTTGGGTGATACTGTCCACACGATTGTCGGCCGACGATGTACGGCCTGCTGAGTGGGTTCGGAAAAGGAGTGTGATGCCTGCGTCTTCGGCTACGGCGTCGTTCCGGCCATCGAGACTTCGTCAGGGGATCAAGCCAGTCGCCTGGGGCATGGGCGCCACGCTGGGGCTCTCGGTCCTCATCCTCTTCGGTTCGCGGAACCTCGCCCATTTTGACGCCGCCCTCGTCGGCTACACATTCTCTGTGTTGTTCGCCACGTTCGGACTGACGTATCGCTATGCGATGTGGCTGCAGCGTCCGCCGACGGCGATGTACTGGCGGCGTGGCTGGCAGGCGTTCTTCCAGCGCGGGTGGCGACGACGGAACGCCGGCACGTGGTTCCGCCGCGTCGGCACCGACCTGCTCGCTAATCGCTTCATCTTTGCGCGCGGCCGGCTGCGCGGGCTCACGCACATGCTGATCATGTGGGGATGCCTCATCGCCGTCGCGATCACCTTTCCTCTCGTCTTCGGGTGGCTGCACTTCCGTCCTGTTCCTGGCGACTTGTCACTCTACGAGGCGGTCGTGTTCGGCTTCCCGGCCTTCCGGTTTCCGCACGACTCGGTGATGGCGTTTGTCGTGTTTCACGGTCTGGTGTGGTCGTCGTTCCTGGTGATTGCCGGCGTGATGCTGGCCGTGCGGCGGCGCATGCGCGAAGAGGGCGCGGCCGCGGTCCAGCGGTTCGCGGAAGATTTCATGCCGCTGATCCTGTTGTTCGCGGTCAGCCTCACGGGACTGATGCTCACCGCGAGCTATACGTGGATGAAAGGCTACGCCTACACGTTCATCGCGATTCTGCATGCGATCACGGTGATCGGCACGTTCCTGTGGCTGCCCTTCGGAAAGTTCTTTCACATCTTTCAACGGCCGGCGCAGCTTGGCGTCGGCTTCTACAAGGACATCGGCCGGAGCCAGGAGCTGGCGCACTGCCGCCGTTGCGGCCATGCCTTCAGCTCGCGCATGCACATTGAGGATCTGATCGAGGTAGAACGTCAGCTCGGGTTCCGCTACGAGATCCCCGGCGACGACGGCCACTACCAGTGGATCTGCCCGCGCTGCCGGCGGGCGTCACTGGCCATGGCGCAAGGCGCTCTATGGCGTGGCCGGCGCGGCGGTGCGCCGCTCGCAAGTGGTGACCCGTTGCCGATGCCCGCCCACGCCAATCCCGCGCTGGGCCAGGGGCCGCTCGGTAGCGAAGACGCCGACAACTTCTTCCCGTAGCCGACCGTCGCCGGAGACCCCACAGGAGCACTCATGAACGGCCCGGCTCGAAGCACAGAGACGACCCCGCCACTCGATCGAGAGACGATCGCCGAGTTCGGACCGCATCGTGCCTACGCGACAGACAGTCGCCTCGACACCGGCGTCGAGCCCGACAAGTACGTCAAGACCCACTGCTGTTTCTGCGGCCAGCAGTGCGGGATGCAGCTCAAGGTCAAGGACAACCTCGTGGTGGGCGTCGAGCCCTGGTACGAGTTCCCCTTCAACAAGGGGATGATGTGTCCCAAAGGCATCAAGCGCTACCTGCAGCAGGCGCACCCCGATCGCCTAATCCATGCCTACCAGAAGGACGCCGCCTCGCCTGGCGGCTTTCGGACCATGGCCTACGACGCGGCTATCCGCAGGACCGCAGGGGAGATCGATCGCATACAGGCCACCTACGGCAAGGACGCGTTCGCGCTGCTCTCAGGCGCCAGCCTGACCACCGAAAAGACCTATCTGATGGGCAAGTTCGCCCACATGTGCCTGCGCACCGCGAACATCGACTATAACGGCCGGCTGTGCATGGTGAGCGCCGCAGCGGGCAACAAGAAGGCCTTCGGCATCGATCGCGCTGCCAATCCCTGGGACGACATTCTCGGCGCCGACGTCATCCTGG
>CADEEX010000376.1:1517-4665 GCA_902826465.1 uncultured Acidobacteriota bacterium | reverse complement strand
TTTCCGACAAGCACGTGCAGATTCCGCCGACCGATGCCGACCTCTACGGCGATGTGGTCGACCGCGTGACGCTGTCGTTCGACTGGAATCGTGAAAAGGGCGTACCCGTCGGACCGATCACGTTCCAGAACGTGCCGGCGAAGGTCACCAATCTGGTGGCCATCGAGAAAGGCTGCCCGGTCGGCTCGCTCAGCGGTCCGTACGAACACTTCGAGATCGTCCAGGTCAAGGCCGGACAGGGCGGGATGGAACTGGTGGGAAAGCGCATTCACCCGGACACCATGGTGACGGAGGCCTGCGGCTCCAAGCCGCGGCCCTACAAGGGTGCGGTGGTGCCAATGAGCCAGCAGATCATGGTGCTCGACCCGGTGATGCTGGCCTTTCCGCAGACCGTGAAGACAATCAAGGTGACGCCGGACGGCAAGTCGATTGTGGTAAGCGCGCTCAACAACAACTGGGTCTGGACCTTTACCCCCACCGCCAGGTAGTTGCAGCGGCTGCCGAGATCGAGAACACTACGCGCCATGTACGCGGTGCGCACGCTTCGACGACAGCCCGCATTCGTGCTGGTGGCGCTGTTGACACTCACGCTCGGGATCGGGGCGAACACGGCCATCTTCAGCGTCATCAAGGCGGTCGTGCTCGATCCGCTGCCCTACGACGATCCCGACCGGATCGTGGTCCTGTGGGAAACGAATCCGGAAGGCAATCTGGAGCGCGTCTCCATTCCGACCTTCGAAGACTGGAAGAGGGAAGCGAAGACGCTCGAGGCGCTCGCCGCCTACCGCCAGGTGGACTTCACGTTCGGACGCACGGGCGATCCCTTGAGCGTGGCAGGTGTTCGAGCCACCCCAGCACTGTTCGCCGCACTCAAGGCGGCGCCGGCGCTGGGGCGCACCTTCACGACCGACGAAGCGGTGCTTGGCGCGGATCGCGTCGTGGTCGTCAGCCACGGCTTCTGGCAGCGGTCGCTCGGTGCGAATCCGGCGGTGGTTGGCCAGACGATTCAGCTCGATGCGCAACCGTTCACCGTGGTCGGCGTGATGCCGCCCGGTTTCGAGTTCCCAACGAGCACACGTGTTGACGCGTGGGCGCCGCTCGCGTTCAACCTCAAGGACATTCACGGTGCGTCGCGTCGGGCCCGATCACTGATGGTGGTTGGACGGATGACGCCGTCCGCCACCCTTCGGCAGACGCAAGAAGAGCTGAGCGTGCTGGCGAGCCGCATTGCGAGCGAGTACAAGGACAGCAACGCCGGGTGGAGCGGTCGTGTGGTCGCCGCTCGCGAACAGCTGGTGGCCACGGCGCGACCGGCGCTCCTGGTGTTGATGGGCGCGGTCGGATTTCTGCTGCTGATTGTCTGCGCGAACATTTCGAATCTGCTGCTGGCCCGCCTGTCCAGCCGCCGGCGCGAGATCGCGGTGCGGGCCGCACTGGGTGCCGGCCGCTGGGACATCGTCCGGCCCGTCCTGGCCGAAAGCCTGCTGCTGTCGGTGGGGGGGGGCGCTCTGGGTGTGGTCGCGGCTTTCTTCGGACTGCGTCTGCTGACCACGCTCGACGGACGGCTGCCGCGGCTCGCGCAGGTGCACGTCGATCCTGGTGTGCTCGTCTTCACCGCGGCCGTCAGCCTGGCGGTGGGCTTGATCGTTGGCGTGCTGCCCGCGCTGCAGGTGTCGCGCGGCGACTTGCGCAACAGCCTCAGTGAGTCGGCCGGTACAACGTCGAATCGCCAGGCACGACGGACCCTGAGCGCGCTTGTCATGGTGGAAGTGGCACTGGCGCTGGTGTTGCTCGTCGGCGCTGGCCTGATGACGCGGAGCTTCACACGTCTGCTGCAGGTGAACCCTGGCTTCGAGCCGAACAGCCTGGTGGCGGCGCAGGTCGTGCTGCCGACCACGAAGTATCGCGAGCGGCAGACGCTGGTGCGTTTCTACGACGACGTCGTCACCGAACTGCGCGGCGCCGCCGGCGTACGGTCGGCGTCGGCGGTGTCCATTCTTCCGATGCAGGAGGTGACGGTGGCCTCGGCCCTGCCGTTCAATGTCGAAGGGCAGCCGCCGCCGAGGGACGAGGATCCGCTCGCCGACGTCCGCATCGTCGCCCCGGCGTACTTCGAGACGATGAAGATCGCGCTCCTCGAGGGGCGCACGCTCGACGATCGGGACGGCACGGACGCACCGCGCACCAGCGTCATCAACGAGACGATGGCGACACGCTACTTCGCTGGTCAGAGTGCGATCGGCCGGGTGATTCAGAATCCGCATGGTAAGAGCACCGTGGTTGGCGTCGTTGCGGACGTGCGGAGCGAAGGGCTCGCCGCCGAGCCGAAGAAGCAGGTCTATCTACCGATGCGTCAGAGTCCGACCGCGGCGATGACGCTGGTCGCACGCACAGCCGGCAATCCCGAGGGGCTCGCCGGCACCATGCGACGTGCCGTGCTCGGTGTCGATCCCGAACAGCCGATCTACAACCTGAGCACGCTCGATCAGATGCTGGCGCGCGCCGTGTTCCTGCCGCGTCTCACCACGCGGCTGCTGTCGTCGTTCGCACTGGCGGCGCTGCTGCTCGCCGCCCTCGGCATTTACGGTGTGCTGTCGTATTCAGTGGGACAGCGTACGCGCGAGATCGGGTTGCGCAAGGCGCTGGGCGCCACGACCTGGGACACCGTCACGCTGATTCTGCGCCAGAGCCTTGTCGTGATCGTGGTTGGGATTGGCATCGGGCTGGTCGGGGCAACACTCCTGGCCAGGGCGATGGCGCAAACGCTCTACGGTGTCGGTCCGTTCGACCTCGTGTCGTTCACCGTGGCGGCGGTCATCCTGCTGGTGGCTGGCGTTGTCGCGAGCCTGGTGCCGGCGCTCCGGGCGACGCGATTCGATCCGCTGGTGGCGTTGAGAGAGCCATGACCTGGCGGACGGCCGTGAGGTCCGGTCACAGCACCGTGCAGGCACCGTGACCGTTCCGGGGCCCTACCAACGGGCGACAGTGGAGTTCAACGACTTCATGGCGGCGGCACGCGATGCCGCCGATCTCCAGACCACCAATCAAGCCTTCACGATGGTCGAGGGTGTGTTGCTCGCGTTTCGTCGCCGGCTGGGCGCGAAGGATGCGCTCGCGTTCGCCGACGTGCTGCCGGCGGTTCTGCGGG
>CADEEX010000376.1:0-1417 GCA_902826465.1 uncultured Acidobacteriota bacterium | reverse complement strand
GGGCCGACCACAACTTCGCGCCGGATCACGCGATCAGCGCTGTCGCGTCGGCTCTCTGGACACACGTCGACCCGACATCGCTGCGACGGGTCCTGGCCTCACTGCCGCCCGGCGCCAGAGAATTCTGGCAATAGGCTCCGTCACTCGCGCTCGCGCTCGCCGCGCATCCCGTAGAGCGCAAGCCCGAACGAGACGAACAGCGTCGGAACGATGATCGCCAGCAGCGAGAAGAACACCGCCGCCTGCGGCATCGGCGGAGGCACGCCAGGATTCGACGCCGGACCCGGCAGATCGACCATGGCGCCGAACACGTTGGCGGCAAGGCCGGCATACGCCGAGATCAGACCGCACCAGTACGCCGTCGTGCGCTGTCCCTCAGTCAGCCGCAGATCGCGCCACGCCAGGCCGATGGTGGCCAGAATGACGCCTGTGATCAGCGCCGTCAGGTGTGCCGCCATCCAGCGGCGAGGATTGGGGAGCAGCACGATCGCGAGCCCCAGACAGAGGGCGATCACGAGGAACAGGAAGCCGTGTCGAATGAGCGAGCGGCGGTGCGTTTCGGGAGTCATGGGAAAACGCGGGCATTATAGCGACCTTCGCGGCTAGACTCGCCTGATGATTGCCGTTCTTGCCCTGGCTGCGGCCGTCGCCTACGGCCACCCTGAGCAACTGGTCGACACGGCCTGGGTTGCTGCGCACGCACAGGACCCCAACGTCCGTGTGCTCGACCTGCGCCGCACCGGTTTCGAGGCGGGCCATGTCCCAGACGCCCGGTGGCTCGACCCGGAGTCGATTCGCGACGCCACCAATGCGCCGACCTTCATGCTGCCGCCGTCGGCGTTTGCGCAGGCGATGGGGCGTCTCGGTATCTCGAATCGCACACGCGTCATCCTGTACGACGACCGCGGCGGTCTGCTCGCGGCACGACTCTGGTGGATGCTCAACGCCTATGGGCACTCGAATGTCGCCCTGATGGATGGTGGCTGGGTGCGATGGACGGCGGAGCAGCGGTCGGTCACATCGAACACCAGCCCGGTGCGCGCCGAGGTCTTCACCGCCGCACTCCAGCGGCAGTGGCTGGCGACGGCCGACGACGTGGTCGCCGCCATCGGCAAGCCACGCACGGCGATCCTCGATGCGCGGACACTCGCGGAGATGGATGGCAGCGATACACGCTTGAGCAGCCGCGGCGGCGTGATTCCGTCCGCGCGATCCGTGTATTGGGAAGATCTGCTCGATCCGGTGCGGAAGACGTTCAAGTCGGCTGATGACCTGCGCGCGATCTACTCGCAGCACGGCGTCAGCCCATCCGACGACATCATCGCCTACTGCTGGGTGGGGCACCGGTCGGCGGTCGACCTGTTCGCCCTTCGTCTGATCGGTTACGACAGGCTGCGCAATTACCTTGGCTCGGGTG
>CADEEX010000375.1:3565-4670 GCA_902826465.1 uncultured Acidobacteriota bacterium | reverse complement strand
TGATGGTCGCGGCCTCGTCCTTGGTCACGCCTTCCTTGATCGGCTTGGGCGCGCTTTCGACGAGGTCCTTCGCTTCCTTCAGTCCGAGCGCGGTGATCTCGCGGACAACCTTGATCACGTTGATCTTGTTGCCGCCGATGTCAGTCAAGGTCACCGTGAACTCGGTCTTTTCTTCAGCCGCGGCCGCGCCGCCGCCGGCAGCTGGTCCGCCGCCCGCGAACACCGGCATTGCCGCCGCTGCGGACACGCCGAGCTCTGACTCGAGAGTCTTCACGAGCTGCGACAGCTCGAGCACGCTGATTCCCTTGATGTAGTCGACCACCTGCTGCTGTGACACTTGGGACATTTCTATTCTCCTGCGTTGACGTAAGGCTTAAGGCTTGGGGCCCAGGGCGCTCCGGTGAGGCGTGCGCCTCGAGCCGTGAGCCCAGAGCCAATCTTGTTTACTGTTCGCTTCGCTTCTTCTCTGCGGCAGCCAGCACATTCATGAGATCGCGTGGCGCAGCGTTGAGCACGCTGACAATCTGCACCAGGGGTGCCTGCATCGTCGCCAGCAGCTTCGCCAGCAGTTCAGGCTTGCCCGGCAACGCCGCCAGTTCGGCCACTTCCGCGGCCTTGATGGCTTTGCCCTGCAGCACGGCCGCCTTGATCGAAACGGACGGCGTGGTCTTGATGAAAGCGGTCAGCGTCTTGGCGAGCGCGACCGGATCGTCAGAGGTATACGCCAGCGCGGTCGTGCCCTCGAAGTACTTGTCGAGGGGCTCGAACGGCGTGCCCTTGATGGCCCGCCTGGCGATCGTGTTCTTGACGACCTTGTAGCTGGCCTTCGCGGTGCGCAGCTGGCGGCGGAGTTCCGTCACCTGCGGCACGTTGATGCCCTTGTAGTCGACGAGCACCGCCGTCTGCGACCCCTTGAGCGCGCCGCTCAGTGCCTGCAGCTCGGCGGCTTTATCTGCTTTTGTGACGGCCATTAGTGTTTCACCACCACGTCGATGTTCGTCGTGTCGATCCGGACCCCGGGGCCCATCGTCGACGACAGGGTGACGCTCTTGAGGTACTTGCCCTTGGCGGCCGCCGGCTTGGCCTTGACGATGCTCTCGACGAG
>CADEEX010000375.1:0-3465 GCA_902826465.1 uncultured Acidobacteriota bacterium | reverse complement strand
TGCGCCCGGGCGGCGGTGTATTTCCTGCCGCGACTACGCATTCATGACCTCCGTGGTTCAATCGGGCTGCGAACAGCCCTCCCACTCTCAGAATTGTCGATTGATGACGGCCGATTGCTGACTTGCAAATCAACAATCCGCAATCGTCGATCAAGCAATTAGTTGACGACGTCGAGGCCCATCGAACGGGCCGTACCTGCGACGCTCTTGACCGCCGATTCGAGCGTGTCGCAGTTCAGATCGGGGAGCTTGATCTTGGCGATCTCCTCGACCTGCTTCTTGGTCACGGTGCCGACCTTGTTCTTGTTCGGCTCCGCCGATCCCTTGGCGATGTTCGCGGCACGCTTCAACAAGATCGGCGCCGGTGGCGTCTTGGTGATGAAGCTGTACGAGCGATCCGCGTAGACGGTGACGACGACCGGGATGATGAGTCCCTCGTCCTTCGCTGTCTTGGCGTTGAAGTTCTTGCAGAAGTCCATGATATTGACGCCCTGCGGACCGAGCGCGGTGCCGACGGGCGGCGCCGGCGTGGCCTTGCCGGCGGCAATCTGGAGCTTCACGAGTGCTTGGACTTTCTTCATTGGCTTTAGGCTCTTGGCTCTAGGCTTTTGGCCTGAACCCGTCTAGATTTTTTCTACCTGCAAGAAGTCGAGTTCGACCGGGGTTGCGCGACCGAAGATCGTCACCATGACCTTCAGCGTGTTCTTGTCGAGATTGACCTCGTCAACCACGCCATTGAAGCTGGTGAACGGCCCCTCGTTGATGCGGACCTGCTCGCCCTTTTCGAACATGTACTTCGGCTTCGGCTTCTCCGCCGCCGTCTTCACCTGCGTCAGAATCTGCTCGACTTCGTCCTTGCTGAGCGGCGTCGGCTTGGCGCCGGCGCCGACAAAGCCGGTCACCTTCGGCGTGTTCTTGACCACGTGCCACGCCTCGTCAGACATCTGCATCTCGACGAGGATGTAGCCAGGAAAGAATCGCTTCGACGTGACGACCTTGCGGCCGCCACGCATCTCGACGACGTCTTCTGTCGGAATCAGGACTTCGCCAATCTTGCCCTGCAGCCCGTAGGCGCGGACGCGCTCCTGAAGCGACTCAGCCACCTTCTTCTCGAATCCCGAGTAAGTGTGGACGATGTACCAGCTCTTGTTGTCGTCGCCCGGCGCAGCGCCGGCGTCGTGGGCGATCTCACTCATCTGGCTCATGCTCCACCGAACGTACGGAAGACCCACGACACGATCGCGTCGATCCCGTAGTCGAGGACGAAGAGATACAACCCAAAGAAGATCGACGTCAGGATGACCACGACCGTCGTCGCGACGACTTCCTTCTGCGAAGGCCAGGTGACCCGCTTCAGTTCGTTCCGGACTTCGCTCAAGAAAACGCGCATCCGCTCGAACCATCCGCCCGTAGCCTCTCGGACCGTCTCGATTGTCGTGGTATCAGACATCATGCATCCCTGAATCTGGTCATCTGGTCATCTGGTGATCTGGTCATTACTGGTCTGCCTGGAACACGGCACGCGGCCGACCCCGGCGGGCAATGACGAGATAACCAGATGACAAGATGATCAGATCCGCATTTCGCCTAGTCTGGCAGGACAGGAGGGAATCGAACCCCCAACCCCCGGTTTTGGAGACCGGTGCTCTGCCAATTGAGCTACTGTCCTACACCCGATTGCCAAACGCCGATTGCTGCCCGCTGACTGAGCGCTCGCCCCGTCAGCAATCAACAATCCGCCATCAGCAATTACTTCGTTTCCTTGTGCGCGGTGTGCTTGCGACAGAACCGGCAATACTTGCTGAACTCGAGCCGGTCGGTCGTCTTCTTCTTGTTCTTGGTCGAGCTGTAGTTGCGTCGCTTACAGTCGCCGCACGCAAAGGCGATGATGTCTCTCATGGTAAAAACCCTGCCGGCTGCAGGCCCTAGGCTTGCGGCCTGAACGCATCGGGCCCTGGCCTGTGCGCTTCTTCCGAAGCCCACAGCCCAGAGCCCAAAGCCTTCTGTTACTCGATAATTTCCGTGATCGTACCCGAGCCGACCGTACGGCCGCCTTCGCGAATGGCGAAGCGCGCGCCCTTCTCGATGGCCACCGGCGTCAGCAGCTCGCCGCTGATGCTGGTGTTGTCGCCCGGCATCACCATCTCGACGCCTTCGGGCAGGTGCAGCGTCCCGGTCACGTCGGTCGTGCGGAAGTAGAACTGCGGACGGTAGCCGTTGAAGAACGGCGTATGACGGCCGCCCTCTTCCTTGTTCAGGATGTACACCTCACCCTTGAACTTGGTGTGCGGCTTCATCGTGCCCGGCTTGGCCAGCACCTGACCGCGCTCGACGTCGTCCTTTTCCACACCGCGGAGCAGCACGCCGATGTTGTCGCCGGCCATACCCTCGTCGAGCAGCTTGCGGAACATTTCGACGCCGGTGACGACCTTCTTCTCGGTCGGCCTGAAGCCCACGATCTCGATTTCCTCGCCAACCTTGACCTTGCCGCGCTCGACGCGACCGGTGACGACGGTGCCACGACCCGAGATCGAGAACACGTCTTCGATCGGCATCATGAACGGCTTGTCGATGTCACGCTGCGGGAGCGGCACGTAGCTGTCGAGCGCTTCCATCAACTTGACGACGCTCTCGACACCGGCCGGGTCGCCCTGCAGCGCCTTGAGCGCCGAGACGCGCACCACCGGCGTGTCATCGCCGGGGAAGCCGTAGGTCTTGAGCAGTTCGCGCACTTCGAGCTCGACCAGTTCGAGCAGTTCGGGGTCGTCGATCGCGTCGACCTTGTTCAGGGCGACCACGAGGTATGGCACGTTCACCTGGCGGGCGAGCAGCACGTGCTCACGCGTCTGCGGCATCGGGCCGTCGACCGCCGACACAACCAGGATGCCGCCGTCCATCTGCGCGGCACCCGTGATCATGTTCTTGACGTAGTCGGCGTGCCCCGGGCAGTCGACGTGGGCGTAATGCCGGTTCGCCGTTGAGTACTCAACGTGGCTGGTCGCGATGGTCAGAATCTTGGTGTCATCGCGGCGCCCCTGCGACTCCGACGCCTTCGCGACTTCGTCGTAGGGAATGAACTTCGCCCAGCCCTTGTCGGCGGCCACCTTGGTGAGTGCGGCCGTCAAGGTCGTCTTACCGTGGTCGATGTGACCAATGGTGCCAACGTTCACGTGCGGTTTGGACCGATCGAATTTCTCTTTAGCCATGTCTCAGGACCCTCGCGCTCTCCGGTTGTCTCTTCGTCGTCTATCCGTTTAGTGTCTGGCCCAACCGCCGCTCCCGATGAGCTGTGGTGGACGCTGCCTGTTCTCACGTGGAGCCGATGACCAGGATCGAACTGGTGACCTCGTCCTTACCAAGGACGTGCTCTGCCAACTGAGCTACATCGGCCTTATCAAATCAGTCGATCTTGGAGCGGGAGACGGGGATCGAACCCGCGACCAACAGCTTGGAAGGCTGTGACTC
>CADEEX010000374.1 GCA_902826465.1 uncultured Acidobacteriota bacterium | reverse complement strand
GGCGACCGCTGACCTCCACTAGCTCTACGCACATCCGCCGCGAGCAGCGTATCGTTACCAACGAGTTCCGCTCGCATCACTAAGGTGCCTGAACCGTTCACCGAGCCGCCAGTGACGATTGCCTCATCCGATTTCTCGACCGGCAGCGGTTCGCCCGTCACCATCGATTCATCGACGGTAGAGGCGCCGTCGATGACGGTGCCGTCCACTGGCACCCGTTCGCCCGGGCGCACGCGCAGGCGATCGCCCACCATCACGTGCGCGAGCGGCACGTCGTGGTCTGAGCCGTCTGCGTCGACGCGGCGCGCGGTGGTGGGTGCCAGGCTCAGCAGGTTCTTGATGGCGGCACTCGTGCGGCTTCGGGCGCGTAGCTCGAGTACCTGGCCCAGCAGCACCAGTACCACGATGACCGCCGCCGGTTCGAAGTACACCGCCACCTCGCCCGCCGTGCGGAACGAATCCGGGAACAGCGACGGCATGAGCGTGGCGACGACGCTGTAGGTATAGGCCGCGCCGACGCCGAGCGCGATCAGCGTGAACATGTTGAGGTGACGGTTGACGAGTGAGGCCCAGCCGCGCACGAAGAACGGCCAGCCGCCCCACAGCACGACTGGCGTCGAGAGCGCGAAACCGACCCAGTTCATCGTGCCGTGCGGCAGTGCGTGCATCAACGGTTGGCCCGGCAGGAATTCCGAGATCATCAGCGCCAGGATCGGCAGCGTGATTGCGGCGGTCCAGCGAAGACGACGCGTCATGTCGTCGAGTTCGGGATTGCCATCGTCGACCGCCGCGTCGACCGGTTCGAGCGCCATGCCGCATTTCGGGCAGGCGCCGGGACCCAGCTGGCGGACTTCCGGGTCCATGGGACAGGTGTATTCGCGCGCGTCAGGCGAAGGTGCTACGGGTGCTGCAGGTGCTGACGGTGCTGCAGGTGCTGGAGGTGCCGAGGGTGCGATACGCGTTCCCCGTGGCACGAGCGTGATCGGCACTGCTGGCATGGCCCGCGCGGCGGCGGGTCTGTTGAGATACGCCTCGGGATCGGTGCGGAAGCGCTCGAGACACCGTGGATTGCAGAAGTAGTAGGTCTGTCCCTTGTAGTCGAATTTCCCTGCCGCCTTGGCGGGTGAAATCGTCATCCCGCACACGGGGTCGACGACGGTGGGGCCGGTCGGGGCTGGGTGATGGTGCGCGTGCTCTGACATTCGTGTTCTCCAGCCTGTTAACGCAGCCGGTCCGCCAGCATTACAGCGACGGTCCCGTGTGAGCCACAGGGCATGGGCCACCATCTCAATACTGCTACAGATCGGCCCCGAGCCTTGATCGGCACCGCCTTCCGACTGTGGCTGCTCGGCACACGGCCAGACTCTCGCGTGCTGTGGAGCTTTGGCCTGGCCAGCGCCGCAGGGGGCTGGCAGGTGCGCTTTCACCCACCCGACGCCGAACGGCGAAGCCCACCTCGAGCGGTTCTCGCAAGCGCTCGTAGCGTGTCGATATGGTTCAGGACCGCACCACTCGTGCTTTCGGTCTATTGCTGTGGTCCGGCGTGTACGGTAAGTTCGCCCAGCTCGACCGTTCATGCGCAGCCGATTCGCCGCTCGATTCGCCTCCGCCACGTGGGTATTTGGCTCATACGCCCTGGTGGCCGTTCTGTTCAACTGGCCGCTGCCGCAGTTGCTCCAGACGCACCTCACGGGCACCATCGCCGGTGACACCGGCGTCTACGTCTGGAATCAATGGGTGTTCCGTCACGAGGTGGTGGCCCACCACCGCTTTCCGCTGCTGACCAGCGAAGTGCTGACGCTGTCGCCTCCCGTTGACCTCAGCCTGCACAACTACACGCTGTTTGCCGACCTCGTCGCCTTTCCGTTGATTCCGTGGCTGGGCGTCACGGCCACGTTCAACATCGTCTACCTGCTGTTTGTCGCGATGACGGCCTGGGCCATGTACGAACTGGCGCGATCCGTCGTGCGTCGAACGCCGGAGGCCTGGCTCGCAGGCTTGCTGTTCGGTTTCTGTCCAGTGCTCGTGGCGCGTGCGACCGCGCACTTCAGCCTCTCGGCGGCGGCGCCGCTGCCGCTCTTTCTGCTCGCCTTCCGTCGCGCCGAGCGCGATGGCGATCTTCGGTTCGCCGCACTGTCGGGCGTGTTAGCGGCGTGGGCGTTCACCTGGGATGCGTACTACGGCATCTTCTGCGCGGTGGTCGCGGCCTGCTATCTCGTGTCGCGCTACATCCGGGTGCGACGCGACTCCAGCGAACGTGGGCCTCGCCTGCGGCGGTTCTGGGCATTGGACGGCGCGATTCTGACGCTGCTTGCGATCCTGGCGATCATTCTGGCGACGGGAGCCGAGGAGTTTGAGGCTGCAGGACAGGTGATTCGCCTACGTCCCCTGCATGCACCGGTCATGGCCGTCACCATGCTGCTCGTCGTTCGCGTCTGGTTGCACCTGCGGCTCACCGTGTCGGTGGCGATCCCTTCGCTCCGCACCGTGTTGCTCGTGCCCGTGGTCGGCGCCACCGTCTGTGCGGTCGCACTCCTTCCGGTCTTGTTCTTTCTGTGGCGGAGCATGGCTGAAGGGACCACGTTCCACGGCCCGATCTTCTGGCGCAGCAGTCCACCCGGCGTCGATCTGCTGTCGTTCCTGGTGCCGAATCCCAATCATGCGTGGGTCGGCGAATCGTGGCGAGGCTGGCTGAACGCGCTGCCCAACGGCTATGCCGAGAACGTGGCGTCGCTGCCGCTCGTCGGTCTGCTCGTGATTGCGCTTGCGGCCATCTGGTGTCGATTCCGTCCGGGCAGAATCTGGATGGGCCTCACCGTCGGCCTCGCGGCCATCGCGCTCGGTCCGTTCGTCCGCATCGCCGGTGTCGACACGCACATCCCCGGCCCGTGGGCGTTGCTTCGTTACGTGCCCATTCTGACCGCGACACGCACGCCCACTCGCTACGTGATTCCGCTGATGATGGTGTTCGCGGTGGTGTTTGCCATGGCGCTGGTGCGCGTCACGCGCCGGTCACGCCGATACCGACCACTCGTACTCGCCGTCGTTGGGATTGGGCTGTGCATCGAACTATCGCCGTTTCCTCGTCCGCTGTATCCCGCGAACGTTCCCGAGGTCTATCGGATCATTGCCAGGGATCCGCGCGACGTGACGGTGCTCAACCTGCCGTTCGGGTTTCGCAGCGGCGAGTGGTCGCAGGGGAACTTCACCGCGGCGACGCAGTTCTATCAGACCGTGCATCAGAAGCGTCTGATCGGCGGGTACCTGTCACGGATCACCGAGCCGGAGATCGCCAGACAGCGGCAGTCCATCACCGTGCGCCGGCTGATTCGGCTGAGCGAAGGACAGCAGCTGTCCCAGCGTGACCTCGACGAGGTGAAGACGCGGGCGCGAGGATTTGTCGAGCGGTCGCGGCTCGCGTACGTGGTGGTCAACACGGCGACCACGCCACCCGCATTGCACGCGTTGGCGAAAGACGCGTACGGCCTGACCAGGATTGCCGAATCCGACGGCTTCGTCCTCTACGTGCCGACGGTCGGCATGCTGGCCGATGCAGCCGCCGCGTCGACCGGTCGGAATTGAGCTGCGGTCGTGCCTGAGGCCTGAGCGACTACAGCGACCGGAGGAACCGGCGCAGCGCGTCCAGGTCTGTTGCGCCCAGCGCCGAGAAGCCCTGCCGAGCGAGGTCGGCCTCGCCGCGGTGACGAAGAATCGCCTCGTCTATCGTTGCGGCGGACCCGTCGTGCAGCAGCGGTCGGCGGAACCGCAGTCCCCAGAGCGGTGGCGTTCGCAACTCTTCGGGAGCCGCGGACGCTTGCGCGATGCCGTCACCGGTGCCGACGTCGTGCAGCAGCAGATCGGAAAAGAGCGGCACTGGCCGCCGATGAAACAGCGGATTCGCGTTCGGTCCGGTCTCGAGTGATGGCACGTGGCACGTCCCGCAACCGATCGCGGTGAACACCTGCTGTCCGGCTCGCACCGCGTCGTCTTCGGGGCCCCGCGCAATGGGTGCGAGGAATCGCATGAAGCTGGCGAAGTTGTCGATCCCCCGTCGTCGGGTGACCGGATCGCGAATATCTTCAGGTTCGGGAATGGGATCGCATCGACGCATCCGCGCGTCGTCGACGCCCGTGGCCAGCTCGGTCGGAAACAGATCGTTGGTAATGCCCATCTCGTTGCGATAGGCGTCGGCGCCAAACGCGAGCAGCGTCGCGTGCTGGGCCTTCCAGCCGAAGCGGCCCACACGTCGCTCACCCGTGCCGCGCTCAATCAGGATCGCTGCGCGCCCAGACACGCCCTGACGACCGCGTGCCTGGTCGTCCGCAAGGTTGAGCAGTGTGTCGTCCTCGATGGCTTCGATCAGTCCCGCGCCAAAGACAGGAACAGGCACCCGTCTGATGATGATGTCGGCCTCGACCGGGATCATCGGCTGGCAGCCATGCGACGGTACTGAAAACAGCTGGAACAGCGATTCACCCGACGCGTCGAGACTGCTGAAGCCGCCACTCGCGTTCCGCTTGCCGACCCTGACCTCGGCGACCGGGCTGATGCCGCCGACGGCGGGCGCGTTATGGCAACTGCCGCAGCTGGCGCCGTTGAACGCCGGTCCGAGCCCTTCCTCGGCGGTTTCCACTTCGAGAAAGTCGTCGAGGCCCAGTCGAAACTCTTCGAA
>CADEEX010000373.1 GCA_902826465.1 uncultured Acidobacteriota bacterium | reverse complement strand
ATCCGGAAATCTCGACCCGATGCACGGCCGACATGTGGCGGCGGACTTCGTCTGCGGAGACGTGGTCAGGCACGGTGATCCCGATCACGGAGTTCAGTCGCACCCGTTCCGGCACCAGCAGCGTCAGCCCCATCGCCTCGATGCCATGCTGGAGCGCCTTCGAACACAGCTCGTGGCGCTGGAATCGACGTTCGAGCGTTTCGTCGCAGACCAGGTGCAGCGCCTCGTGCAGCGCCAGAATGCCCGACACGGGCGCCGTGTAGTGGTACGACCGCTGGTTCCAGAACTTGTCGGCCAGCAGCGCGTCGAGGCACCAGTGTGCGATCTGGTGCGTGCGCGACTCGATGCGCGTCCAGGCGTCGTTCGAAAACGCCAGCAGCGACACACCCGGAATCGACGACAGCCCTTTCTGTCCGCCGGTAATGATTGCGTCCACATTCCAGCCGTCCATCTCGAACGGCATGGTGCTCAGCGTGCACACCGCATCCACAATCACGGCGCAGCCGTGCGCGTGCGCAAGCTGCGCAATCACGTTGAGATCGCGGTTGTGCACGGTGTTCGAGGTTTCGCCCTGCACGATGGTGATGGCCTCGAACCCGCCCTGCCGCAGATAGCGCTCGACCAGTTCAGGATCAGCGGCCTGATTGTCTGGCACGTCCATGATGACGACCTCACCACCGACCCGCGTGGCCATTTCCGCCATGCGGCGGCTGAAGTAGCCGTTGCAGACGGCCAGCACCTTGCTGCCGGGCGTCACCAGGTTGCAGATCGCCATTTCCATCGCGGCGGAGCCTGGACCGGCGACACCGAGCACGTGCGATGAGCGCGTCTGAAACACGTAGGCCGCCATGTCCTTCACCTGGTCGATCACCTGGTTCATCACGTCGCCCAGGTGGTTGATGACGATGGAATTGGCGTGCGAGACCCTGTGGGGCAGCGGCACCGGCCCGGCCCCCATCATCAGCAGTGGTTCTTGCGGCAGAATCTGGTGGAGCGGGACGATGGACGACGGGATCTGTATTGCCATGCCAGAGATTGTAGACACAGGCGAGGCACTGAACCTGTCCCGCCTCCAGTTCGTCGAACAGTTCGACTCTTTCCCGAGGTACGCATGACCGAGCCGATGTCGCATTCGCCCAACGCCGTCGTTCCTCCGCAGTCGCTGGTGACCTGGACACAGATCATCTACCTGATGCACGCGTTCAGCATTGTCAGCGGCATTATCGGAACGGCGACGGTGGTGGGTGCCTTTCTCACCGGCTGGCCGTCGATCATCGCGGTGATCATGAACTACATGAAGCAGTCCGAAGCGCGCGGCACCTGGCTCGAGTCGCATTTTCGCTGGCAGATCCGCACGTTCTGGTTCGGGCTGCTGTGGGCGTCGATCTGCGTGGTCTTCGTCATCGTGACGCTCGGCATCGGCCTCCTCATCGCCTGGTTGCCCATGGGTTTCATCACCCTCTGGTTCATCTACCGCGTGGTCCGCGGCTGGATGGTTCTCTCGGCGCGGCGGCCGATCGCGTTCTAAGAAGGCTTAAGGCTTAAGGCTCAAGGCTTAGGACTCAGGGCTTAAGGCCCACGGCTCACGGGCGAGCGCCGAACGCCCATACACTGGTGCGCGTGACATCCCCTGCGCCGCGCCACGAGACAGCCGACTGGCTGCTCCTCGTCGTCCCCGGTGTCATCTGGGGCGCGTCGTTTTTGTTCATCGCGGAAGGGCTCGAGGCGATCCGTCCCAACGGACTGACCTTCGTCCGCATCCTGGTCGGCTTCCTCACGCTGGGCGCGGTTCCCTCCGCGCGTGCCGCGATTCCCCGATCGGCACTGCCACAGATCGCGTTGCTCGCCGTGGTCTGGATGGCATTTCCGCTCAGCATGTTTCCCTTCGCCGAGCAGCGCGTCTCATCCGCGATGGCCGGCATGCTGAACGGCGCCGTTCCACTCTCCACCGCTATCGTGGCGTCAGTCCTGGCCCGCCGCTGGCCGACGCGCGGTGTCGCGCTAGGGCTCGCGGTCGGTCTGACCGGCACGGTACTCGTCGCCTGGCCGACGATGGGCGAAGGGCAGAACAGCGCGACGGGTGTGATCCTCGTGCTGCTGGCGGTGGCGTCGTACGGTTTTGCGCTCAACGTTGCCCGGCCACTGCAACTGAAGTACGGCGCGCTGCCTGTGATCTGGCGCGCGCAGGCCGTCGCGCTCCTGTTGACCGCGCCTCTTGGCGTCGGTGATGCGATCGGCGCGCACTGGAGCCTGGTCCCGGCGTTGTCGCTGCTGGCCCTCGGTGCCCTCGGCACTGGCGCAGCGTTCGTGATTGCCGCTGTTGCAGCCGGCCGCTTCGGCGCGACCGCCGCATCGGCGACCGCCTTTCTCATGCCGACAGTCGCTGTCGCGCTCGGCGTCGTCGTGCGCGACGAATCGGTGGCGTGGCTGTCGATGGTCGGCTGCGGCGTCTGCATACTCGGCGCCTGGATCATCCGCCGCGCCAGCGCGTAGGGGGCTTCAGGGCTTAGGGCTCAGGGCTCAGGCCTTACGGCTTAAGGCTAGGCATCCAGGTGACGCGCCGCACACGCGACTCGCGCGGCTCCGCGAACCGCGAGACGGCGTGGGAAACCTCACCTGCGCCGGCGCGTCGGCGGTATCCGCGGGGCCCCACTCCGTCGGTCGGCAGATAGCCGACTTCGTCACCCCGCGAGGACTCTGGCGGCTCCGGTGACGTTTCCCGTCTTCGCATGCACACGCCGCTCGCGAACGTTCGCTACCGCTGCGCGTGCCGCGCGTTCGTCGCGAGCCCCAAGCCTCCGTCCCTGCCCCTGTCCCTGTCCCCGTCTCTCTCTTGTTGACAATCGACAAGAGCATGCATACTCTTGTCGCCAATCTAGAGGAGCGCCGACATGGGATTCGTCCAAGAGCTGAAGTTCGCGGTGCGCGCGTTAGCGAAGGCCAAGGGGCTGTCGATCACCGTCATTCTGACCCTGGCGCTCGGCATCGGCGTCAACGTCGCCATCTTCAGCCTGGTGCGGTCGGTGCTGATGCGGCCGCTGGTCAATCGCGGCGAAGACCGCATCGTCTATGTCCGTCAGAGCGCTCCCGGCCTCGACACCCAGAACACCACCTTCTCGGTGCCTGAGATTCGCGATCTGCGTGATCGCGTGAGCGCATTGTCAGACATCGGTGAGTTCTCAACCGTCACCTTCACCCTGGTGGGTCTCGGCGAGCCGCGCCAGGTGCGCGCCGGCGTCGTCAGCGGCAACTACTTCGAGGTGATGGGACTGCGCCCGGTGCTCGGCCGGTTGCTCGACAAGACCGACGATGGTCAGGCCGCGGCGGGCGCCGCCGTCTTGACCCACCGTTTCTGGACGTCGGCGCTCAACGCCGATCCGACGGTGATCGGCAAGACGGTTCGGCTCGAGTCGCGCAGCGCGGTGATTGTCGGCGTGCTCGAACCGTCGGTACCGTATCCGGCGGAAACCGAACTCATCGCCAACATGGTCACCAGTCCGCACCACATGTCGGCGACGATGGTGCAAGGGCGGGAACACCGGATGACCGAGGTGTTCGCGCGGCTCACGCCTGAGGCGTCCATCGATGGCGCGCGCACCCAGATCGCCAGCGCCTACGAAACGATCCTGCGCGACAACGCCGCCTCGTATCCAGCCAGCGCCCGCTTCCAGATCCGGACGGTGGCGCTGCGTGAGCAACTGACGACCAACGCCCGCACCATCCTCATCGTGCTGTTCGCCGCATCGTTGTTGATCTTCGTGATTGCGTGTTCGAATGTCGCCAACTTGATTCTGGCGCGCACGGTGCGTCGCGAATCCGAACTGACGATTCGAGCGGCGCTGGGGGCAGGCACCATGGCGCTGCGCCGCACGCTGCTGGCCGAGAGTGTGGTGCTGTGCGGCGCCGGTGCACTGCTCGGTCTGGCTGCGGCCTGGCCGATGGTCGATGTGCTCTCGCGCTATGCGGCGCGGTTCTCGGTCCGCGCACTCGAAGTAAACGTCGACGGCACGCTGCTGGCGCTCGGCGTCGCCCTGGCGCTGCTGGCGGCGGTGCTGCTCGCGTTCGTCCCGACGCTCCCGTCAGACGCCAAGTTGGGCGGCCTCAAGCTCGCCAGCAACACCGTACGCGTGTCCGGCGGTGCGCATCGCCGGCTCAACGTGTTCGCGGTGACACAGGTCTGCGCCTCGTTCCTGCTGGTCACCGGAGCGGTGATGCTGGTGCGGACGTTCCTGGCGTTGCAGGCGGCCAACCCTGGCTTCGAAACGCGCAACGTGCTCGCGATCAATGTGCCGGTCACGTCATACGGCCGCACGCCTGAGCAGATTCGTGACTTCTATCGTGCATTGCAGGAACGCATCACGAGCCTGTCAGGCGTCGAGCATGTCGCCATTGGCAGTGCGGTGCCATGGCGCGATGCCAGCCCACTGTCGCGCGCCGGTTTCGGTTTTCAGATTGAAGGTGGCGAGCGCGGGGACACGACCGACGACCCGCGCGCGCAGATGCGTTCGGTGTCGCCCGGGTTCTTCGACGCGCTCGGCGTGCCCGTGAGGCAGGGGCGCGACTTCAACCTCGAAGATCGCAACGGCGAAGAGCGAGTGGTCGTCGTGAGCGAGAGCGTGGCCACGCGTTTGTTCAATGGCCGCGACGTTCTCAATCGCAAACTGGTGTGGACCGATCCGGTG
>CADEEX010000372.1:3339-4686 GCA_902826465.1 uncultured Acidobacteriota bacterium | reverse complement strand
ATCCGGCGCTGGCGTGGATCTGTCGGAGCGTCGCCGGTTCGCGTCCAATGACGAGCAGGGTCTTCGGCGCGGCCCGACCCGCCACGCGGGCGCGAATGGCGGCGAGCTGCGTCTCGATACGCGCCACCGCGGCATCGGCTTCACGCCGCGCGCCCACACGGTCGCCAAGCGCCTTCATTGTCTCGGTGATGTCGGCCAGCCCGCGGTGAGCGTAATTGAAGAAGGGGATAGCGGCCCGCTGCAGTTGCTGCTTCAACTCACGCTGGCTGTCGTAGGCGACCACGAGATCGGGCTTGAGCGACAGCAGCAGCTCGACGTTCGGATCAACCAGTCCGCCGACCCGTGCAATGCGCGCCACCTCTGGTGGGAACTCGTCGTAGTTGCTGATGCCGACAATCCGCGAACCGGCGCCCATCGCAAACAGCATCTCGGCGGTGGCCGGAATGAGCGACACAATCCGTTGCGGCTGAGCGCTCGACGCCGGCTGCGCCTGTGTGCCGGCCGCCAAATATAGAGTCAGCGCACCAGCGAGCAAGACACGACGACGCGAAACGAGCATGTGACGCATTGTATTCCGTGAGCCGTGAGCCGTGAGCCGTGAGCCGTGAGCCGTGAGGCGCCCTATGTCCGCTTGAAGAGCAGCCACAGAAACACCGGTCCGCCGACGATGGCCGTCACGATGCCGACAGGCAGTTCCAGTGGTGCGATCACGGTGCGTGCGATCAGATCGCAGGCGATGAGGAACGCGGCGCCCACGAGCGCCGACGCCGGCAGCACCAGCCGGTGGCTCGCCCCGACGATCAGCCGCACCAGGTGCGGCACGATGATGCCGATGAACGACACCGGTCCGGCGAGCGACACCGCGGCGCCGGTGGCGAGCGAGGCGCTGGCGAGTGCGATCCGCTCCATGCGCACCACGTCGACGCCGCGAGTGGCCGCCGACTCGGTGCCGACGCTCAACAGGTCGAGCACGCGCGGCAGCATGGCGACGCCGACCAGCGCCAGCCCCATCGGCAGCAGCGCCGCCAGTATCGGCGCGTACGAGACGACGTCGAGCGACCCCATGAGCCAGCGGACGTTGCGGTAGGTCTGCGTGAAGTCGGCGACGTACTGGACGAAGGCAATCATCGCCGAGAGCAGCGCCTGGACGGCGACGCCGCCGAGCAGCAGCACCAGCGTCGGTGCGCCTCGCCGGCGTGCCATGGCCAGTCCGTAGACAATGCCGAGCGCGCCGAGTGATCCGATGAAGCTGGCGACCGCCACCGGCGAGAGCCCGAACGCCGGGAATCCGAGGTCGAAGGTGATGGCGAGCATCGCGCCAAGCGATGCTCCGGCCGAGACGCCGAG
>CADEEX010000372.1:0-3329 GCA_902826465.1 uncultured Acidobacteriota bacterium | reverse complement strand
GCCGAGCGGGTCGGGAGAGGCCAGCGGATTCCTGAGCAGCGCCTGGAAGACCACGCCGGCCAACGCCAGTGCCGCACCGACGAGCGCGGCGGCGAGCACGCGCGGCAGACGGGCGATGAAGAAAATCTGCGCGTCGATGTTGTCGGCCCACGGAATCGAGCGGTCGAAGACGCGCGACAGCCGGATGGGGGTGCTGCCGACGAGCGGCGCCAGCAGCACGGCGCCCACGGCGACTGCACCGAACAGCAGCAGTGTGCGCGCCAGGCGTGCTGACGGCGGTGACGGCGATGTGGGGGGCATGAAGGCTAGGGGACCCGCGCCAGAGGCACGACGGTCAGGTGTCCGGCGTCGGCGTGAAAGCGGACGTCGGCACGCACATCATAGAGGGCGCGCAGATTATCCGCCGTCAGGGTGTCGGCGGTGGGTCCTTGCGCAATGACGCGCCCGCCTTTCAGCATGATAATGCGGCTGCAGATGGCGGCCGCCAGGTTGAGGTCGTGGGTGGACACCACAATCGTCGTGCCGCGGTCGCGATTGATTCGCGCCAGCAGTGCCCCGATTTCCAGCTGGTAGCCAAGGTCGAGCGACGCCGTCGGCTCGTCGAGGAGCAGGGCGTCGCTGGCCTGCGCCAGCGCGCCGGCAATCACCACCCGCTGCCGTTCGCCGCCACTCAGCGTTGAAAACGGCCGCGATTCGAAGGGCGCGGTGCCGGTCGCGGCCAGCGCTTCGCGCGCCAGGCGCAGGTCTTCAGGTCCTTCCACGGCGAACGGCCCCAGGTGTGGATACCGACCCATCAGCACCATGTCGAGCACGCTGAAGTCAAAAGTGGTGTGGGTGTCTTGCGGGACCACCGCAATGTGGCGCGCGAGCGCGCGGCGCGACAGACTGGCAATGGGCGTCCCGCTGAGGAGGACCTGACCCTGCCGGGGCTCGATCATGCCCGAGAGGGTCCTGAGCAGCGTCGTTTTCCCCGACCCGTTCGGGCCCAGCAGACCCACCACGGTCCCCGTCTCGATGGCGATCGACACCTGGTCCAGCACAGGGCGGACTCCAGCGCCGCGGTCGCCGTAGGCGAACGACACCCCGACCGTCTGGAGCATCGGGGAACCGGGGGTGGGCGTCATTTGCCTCATCTGAGCGTTTTCTCGTAACATAACCCGTTCGTCCGGGTTATCCCAAAGAGCTTAAGAGGAGAGCATGGTCAAGAGTTCGACCGTCACCGTTCGCGAGAAGCCTGTCGAAGAGGTGGCTTCGGCGAAAGTCGGCGGCCTTACGATTCACGGCGAGACGATCATCATCCAGACGGAGAATCGCGTCGAGTTGATCGATCTGACGAACCGTGTCATGGAGTTCGTGCGCCAGTTCAATGTGCGCGAGGGACTGGTGAGCCTGTGGTCGATGCACACCACCTGCTCCCTGTTCATCAACGAGTTCCAGACGGCACTGCTCTCCGATATCACGCGATTCCTTGAGCAGATGGTCGCGCGCGATGCCGAGTGGATGCACAACCACCCGGATCATTCGGACTGCGACCGCATGAACGCCGACTCGCACCTGCGGGCGCTGCTTCTCGGCCACAACCTCACGCTCCAGGTGAGCGGCGGCGAAGTGGTCCTCGGGCAGTGGCAGCGCATCCTGATGGCCGAACTCGACGGACCGCGGGCCCGCTCGCTCAGAATCCAGATCTTCGGCGTCTCCTAGACGCACCAGTGTGGTGAAGTCTCGCCTCGCAGCCGCAGGTCTCACCGACATCGCCGCCAAGCTCGAGGCGGGCGAGCGGCTCACCCTCGAAGATGGCGTCAGGCTCTTCGACACGCCCGACCTGCTGACGGTTGGATGGCTCGCCAACCGCGAGCGCGAGAAGCGGCACGCCGATCGCACCTACTACAACTACAACATCCGCATCGAAGCGACCAACGTCTGCGTCGCCAGCTGCCTGTTCTGCTCGTTTGCCCGTCTCAAGCCAGGCGACCATGGGGCCTACACCATGTCGCTCGATGAGGCCTGGGACAAGCTGCGGCAGCGTAGTCACCAGCCCCTCACTGAAGTCCACGTCGTCAACGGGCTGCACCCCGACCTGCCGTTCAGCTACTACACGGAACTGCTGCAGGGGTTCAAGAGGATCCGGCCCGAGATTCACCTGAAGTGTTTCACCGCCGTGGAAATCGCGTTCTTCGCCGACATCTACAACCGCACGGACGAACAGGTGCTGCGCGAACTGATGGATGCCGGGCTCGATTCGCTGCCAGGCGGCGGCGCCGAGATCTTCGCAGAGCGCGTGCGCAGCAAGATCGCGCACGACAAGTGCGGCACCGAGCGCTACCTGACGATCCATGGCCTGGCCCATCGCCTTGGCATGCGCTCCAACGTGACGATGCTGTACGGACACATCGAAACGAACGAAGAGCGCGTGGATCACATGCTGCGCGCCCGCGCGCTGCAGGATGACACCGGCGGATTCCAGGCGTTCATTCCGCTGGCGTTTCACCCCGACAACAACCAGATGCGCAAGCTGCCCGCGCCGACAGCCGCCGACACGCTTCGTGTGCATGCCGTGGCGCGGCTCATGCTCGACAACATCGCCCACGTGAAGGCGTTCTGGATTGCGACCGGCGTGGAAGTGGCGCAGACAGCGCTGTGGTTCGGCGCCGACGATCTCGACGGCACGGTGCAGGAAGAAAAGATCTACCACATGGCCGGCTCGCGGACGCCGGAGGCGATGACGACGAAACAGATCCGCCGCCTCATCACTGCTGCTGGTCGCGAACCGCTCGAGCGCGACACGCTCTACAACATCGTCCCGCAGAGCGCTCTCACGGCCTGAGCGACACCAGGAATCTGGTGATGTGGTGATTTGGTGATCAAATGCTCCCTCGCCGAATTACCATCGTTTGAGTGTCCACGCTGATCCCGCTGCTCACCGACTACGAGAAATCACACATCGCTGAGCGTCAGCCGCTGCCAGACCGCTACCTCGGCCTGTCAGACGAGGAGATGGACGCACGGATCGCGGCGGCCAAGAAGACGCTCGGTCGCCGGCTGGTCATCCTCGGGCATCACTATCAGCGCGACGAGGTGATCAAGTTCGCCGACTATACCGGCGACTCGTACAAGCTCGCCAAGCACGTCTCTGCGCATCCCGACGCCGAGTTCATCATCTTCTGCGGCGTCCACTTCATGGCCGAAAGCGCCGACGTGCTGAGCGCCGATCACCAGAAGGTGATCCTGCCCGACCTCGCCGCCGGCTGCTCCATGTCAGACATGGCCGACCCCGAACAGCTCGAGATGTGCTGGCAGGAACTCACGCAACTCGGGATCATTCGCCCCGA
>CADEEX010000371.1 GCA_902826465.1 uncultured Acidobacteriota bacterium | reverse complement strand
TTCCTGTTCTCGGACACGCTCGGCGACAACGTCGCCTTCGGGCTCGACGCTCATTTGCAAGCCACAGAGACACCGAGGCACGGAGAAACACATTCCTCAGTGCCTCAGGGCCTCCGTGGCAAGTCTGGACGGACGGAGCTTGATCGGGCGAGGCGCATCGAGTGGGCAGCGGCCACGGCGCGTCTCGACAAGGATCTGCCGGATTTTCCGAAGGGCTACGACACCATGGTGGGCGAGCGCGGCATCACCTTGTCGGGCGGGCAGAAGCAGCGTACGGCTATCGCGCGTGCCCTCGCCATCGATCCCCGTATTCTGATTCTGGACGACTCGCTGTCGGCGGTAGACACGTATACGGAAGAAGAGATTCTCGAGCGCCTTCGCGATGTGACCGGCAGCCGGACGTCGATTCTCGTCGCCCACCGTATTTCGACCGTGCGCGACGCCGATCAGATCCTTGTGCTCGATCGTGGCCGCATTGTCGAGCGCGGCACCCACGACGCACTGGTGGCGCACGGCGGGCTGTACGCGCAGTTGCATCACACGCAGCTGCTCGAAGCGGAGCTGGCGGCGTCCTGATGGTCGACGACGACGTCATCGGCAAGGCCTACGACGCGCGGCTGATGCGACGGCTGCTGGTGTACCTGTGGCCGTATTGGCGGCAGTTGCTCGTGGCGCTCTTCGCGATCGTCGTGACGTCGCTGGCGGCCCTGGCGCAGCCCTACCTGGTGAAAGTGGCCATCGATCAGTACATCGCCAACGCTCAGCTCGACGGCGTCAGTCGGCTGGCGATGCTGTACATCGGCGTGCTGCTGGTGTCATTCGCCGCCGAGTATCTGCAGACCTGGACGATGCAGCTCACCGGGCAGCGGATTATGTTCGACCTGCGGATGGCGATCTATCGCCACCTGCAGAGGCTCGACCTGAAGTACTACGACCGCAATCCTGTGGGTCGCCTGATGACGCGCGTCACGTCTGATGTGGACGTGCTGAACGACCTGTTCACATCCGGCGTCGTCACAATCTTCGGCGACTTCCTGACGCTGGCCGGCATCATGGCGGTGATGCTGGCGATGAACTGGCGCCTCGCGCTGGTGTCGTTCGCCGTGCTGCCGCTCATCCTGATCGTCACGCAATGGTTCAGGCGCAACGTGCGGCTGTCGTACCGCACCGTGCGCGGACTGATTGCCAGGATCAATGCGTTCCTGCAGGAAAACATCACCGGCATGTCGACGGTGCAGCTGTTCCGGCGGGAGGCGCTGAACTATCAGCGCTTCGACGAGATCGATCGTCAGCACCGCGACGCGAACGTCGAGTCGATCTTCTACTACGCTGTCTTCTTTCCGGCGATCGAAGCGATCAGCGCGTTGGCGTCGGCCCTGATCCTCTGGTACGGCGGCGCGAGCGTGCTGCAGGGCACGTTGACCATTGGTGCGCTCGCGGCGTTCCTCCAGTACTCGCAACGCTTCTTCCGACCGATCAGCGACATGTCGGAAAAGTTCAACGTGCTGCAGGCGGCCATGGCTTCGTCTGAGCGTATCTTCACGTTGCTCGATGAACCGGTGCACGTGGAGTCGCCCGTGGCACCGGCGGTGCAGGACGGTCGAGCGTCGCGCGGTCATATCGTGTTCGACCGCGTGTGGTTCGCGTATCGCACGCCTGAGGGCGCCGATCCCGACTGGGTGCTGCGCGACGTGTCGTTCGAGGTTCGCCCTGGCGAACGCATCGGCATCGTCGGCGCCACCGGTTCAGGCAAGACGACGATGATCAACCTCCTGCTGCGCTTTTACGACGTGCAACGGGGGCGGATCACGATTGACGGCGTCGACGTGCGGCGATGGGATCTGCACGCCCTGCGCGGGCTGTTCTCACTGGTGCTGCAGGACGTGCACCTGTTCTCTGGCACCATTGCCGATAACATTCGGCTTGGCGATGCCACCATTTCGGATGAGCAGGTCGAGAGCGCGGCGGTCGCCGTGCATGCAGATCCGTTCATTCGCCAGTTGCCCGGTGCCTACCAGGCGGCAGTGGCCGAACGTGGCGCGACCTTATCGGTGGGGCAGAAGCAGTTGCTGTCGTTCGCGCGGGCGCTCGCCTTCGAGCCGCGGGTGCTGATTCTGGACGAAGCGACGTCGAGCGTCGATACCGAGACCGAAACGGTCATTCAGCGTGCGCTGACGGCGCTGATGGCGCAGCGCACGACCATCGCGATCGCGCACCGACTTTCGACCATTCAGGACATGGACAAGATTCTCGTGCTGCACAAGGGTGTGCTGCGTGAGGCCGGGACGCATCAGGAACTGCTGGCGATGCGCGGCATCTACTTCAAGCTGTTCGAATTGCAGTACAAGCAGGACGGCGATACCGTGGAGGCACGTGGCTGATGCGGATGCCGTTGCTGCTGACACGGTCGTGGGCCTGGAAGGTGCTGATCACGCTCGTGGCCGTGGCCGGCTTCGTGTGGTTGTACGAAGAAACGATTCCCGACTCGAAGTTTTCGATGCTGCCGCTCGGCTTCGAGAGTGCGATGGACCCGACCAAGCCGCCGGCGCCGGGCGAGCGCCAGGCGTTCAGTGCCACCGCGTACTGCAAGGGACTCGTCACCGCGTCCGGCGTAGCCGCGCAGACCGGTGTCGTGGCCGCCGACCCGTCGCTGCTGCCTGCCGGCTCCGTGATCGAAATCTACCTCAACGATCCGCGCTACGACGGCATTTACACGGTGCTCGATACCGGTCCTGAGATTCAGGGGCGCGACGTCGACATCTACATGTGGAGCTGCCACGAGGCGCTGCGCTTCGGGCGTCGTTCTGTGCGCGTCACGGTGCTACGGCTTGGCTGGAATCCGCGCGCGACGACACCCAGCTTCATCAATCGGCTGTTCAAGCGGACGGAACCCGTGGATGCGCCGTTGCCATCACGTCCGCTGCCACTGATTCCTGAGCCAAGCGGAACGCAAGGCTCGCCGAGCCCGGGGCTAGGTGCTCAGGAGCCGGCAGCGGTCACGCCCTGAAGGGTGCTAAAGGTGCCAAGGTGCGTGGGTGCTGGGTGCCTGGGTGCGAGGGTGCGACGGTCCTTCAGTGCGGGCAGGAATCCGGCGTCGTTTGACTCCGTCTCTCAGGAGACCGGCCCGTTCGAACGTTGAACCGCGCGCGATGGTCAGGAACTGTACGAACTCCTGACAACAAGTTCTTCGAGGCGACGTGCACACACGCCGATTCGCGGAGCATGTCTCGTGCCGCCGCTATCACCTTCGCGCCGTTAGCACCTCAGCACTCAAGCACCTCAGCACCTCAGCACCTAACCACCCTAGCACCCTAAGCACCCTTCGCACCCTTCGCACCCCTTCGCGTTCTGACGAACCACAGCGCAACGGGATAGGCGATGGCGGCAAGGGCGGAGCAGCCGATGAGGGAGCCCACGAGAAAGGGCACGCGCAGCGGTAGCATCAGAGCACCGAGTTCGCTCCACAGTACCTTCACCGTCGTGACGAGGGTCCAGATGGAGCCGGTGCGCCACCAGGCCTCGACGTTCTGCACGAGGTCGGTGAGGCGCTCACGGAAGTCAGGCGGCAGCTTGGTGCCGGTGATGACGGCACCGAGCCAGGTCGTGAAGACGTAGTAGCCGGCGATGATCCACGGCAGGTTCGAGTAGACGCCCAGCAGCGCGGCGACGCGGTTCAATCCGAACATGAAGGCGATGGCGATCGCCAGAATGGTGTGCAGCCCGAGAAACGGCGAGAAGCCGAGGAAGACGCCCATGGCAAACGCCGCGGCGGTGCGTTCAGGCGTGTCGTGCACATGGAGCAGCGTGTCGAGCCAGCGCCGCAGGAGTGAACGCGTCAGGTGGATCATCGAAAGTGCCGGAATCCGGCGGCGCCGGTCAGCGGTTCGGCTGAGCCCTCGAGCCGGACGCCTCGTTCCGGTGTGCAGACACCGATACGCGTCACCCGTGTGCCGGCCAGTCGCACCGCGGCGTGGAAAGCGCGTCGGCCTCGTCGCGGCACGGCAAACAACAGCTCGTAGTCGTCGCCGCCGCTCAACGCCTCACTTCTGGCATCGAAGCCCTGAATCGAGCACCACACCTCAGCACCTGCGTCGAGCGGAAGGGTGGCCGCATCGATGGTGGCGCCGATGCCGCTCGCGTCGGTCACCTGCATCAGCGCGTCCGTCAGTCCGTCGCTCAGATCCATGCACGCGTTCGCACTGCGGCTCCGGCCGACGAGCAGTCCGGTTCTGACTCGCGCCTCGGGGTAGAGATAGCGTTGAATCGCCGCCTCCATGAGGGGGTCGTGCGGCGCGCGTGCGTGCGTGCCCAGCGACTGCAGGTAAGCGAGGCCAGCCCGCGCCGCGCCCACAGAACCCGTGACGAACAGTTCGTCGCCGGCCCGCGCGCCCGACCGCGTGAGCACCTGACGCCGACGCGCCACGCCGATGAGCGTCACGCTGATGGTCAGCGGGCCCGGTGTGCGGGTCAGGTTGCCGCCGGCGAGCCGTACCTGGTGCGTGGCTGCCAGCGTCGTGAATCCACCCGTGATGGCATCGAAGTCGTTGAGCGAGAGCGAGGATGGCAGCGCCATCGACAGCAGCGCCAGCCGCGGCTTCGCGCCCATGGCGGCAATGTCGCTCAGATTGACGGCCAGCGCCCGGTGTCCGATGGCATCGGGTGGCGGGAAGGCGCGATCGAAGTACACGCCCTCGACGAA